>NZ_JBFTJE010000052.1:0-1003 GCF_056395265.1 Cupriavidus sp. 10L43_2 | reverse complement strand
CCGGTGCTTCCGTCATTTATCAAGCGAAAGAAACGGCCTTCTTTTTCCAATGAGAATCAGACAAAAGAAGGGATTGCGATTATCGGAGTCAGCGGATGTTATCCGCAAGCTGAAACACTTGAAGAGTACTGGGATAACTTAGCAGCCGGAAAAGACTGTGTGACGGAAATTCCCGAAGAGCGCTGGGAAAAGGACAAGTACTACAACCCTGATCCCGAAGCGGCCGTGAAAGCAGGGAAAAGTTACAGTAAGCGGGGCGGGTTTCTGAAAGATGCCGCTTTCTTTGATCCGCTGTTTTTTCAAATTTCACCCCGTGATGCTTTGAATATGGACCCGCAGGAGCGTCTCTTTATTGAAATGTGCTGGCAGGTGCTGGAGGATGCCGGTTATACGAAGGAACAGCTTGAGAATCTGTATAACGGCCGGGTCGGCGTTTTTGCTGGCATTACGAAAAACGGGTACGGAATGTACTGGAAAAACGGCGGCGCCCTGCAGCCGAAAACGTCGTTCAGTTCAGCGGCCAACAGAGTTTCCTATTTTCTTAATCTGAAAGGGCCGAGCATGCCGGTTGATACGATGTGCTCGTCTTCGCTGACTGCAATTCATGAAGCGTGTGAAAACATCCTTCGCGGCGAATGTGACATGGCGATTGCCGGCGGTGTGAATGTGTATACGCATCCTTCGGCTTATGCGGAGCTCAGCGCCTATCGAATGCTTTCAAAAGACGGAACGTGCAAAAGTTTCGGTGAAGGCGGGGACGGATTTGTTCCCGGTGAAGGCGTCGGGGCCGTGCTGTTAAAGCCGCTGTCAAAAGCGATGGCTGATAAGGACCATATTTACGGGGTGATTCGCGGCACTCATATCAATCACGGCGGCAGAACAAACGGGTATACAGTGCCGAGTCCGAGCGCCCAGGCTGACGTGATTTCCGGCGCGCTTGAAAAATCAGGAATACATCCGCGGATGATCAGCTGTATCGAAGCCCACGGCACGGGCACTGAAC
>NZ_JBFTJE010000051.1:0-1007 GCF_056395265.1 Cupriavidus sp. 10L43_2 | reverse complement strand
ATCCAAGTCCGTTGTTAAGATAAACATGAAATCAAAACACGACCTCATATAATCTTGGGAATATGGCCCATAAGTTTCTACCCGGCTGCCGTAAACGGCCGGACTATGCAGGAAAGTGATAAACAGCTGACATGGATATCGCAGAAGCGAACGACTGACGATACGCGCGCCATGCCCGGTTTGTATTGCTTCCTCATAGTTGCAATATAAGCCGGGCTTTTTTTTCTGAAAAACAAAGCATGAGAAGGTGGGAACAGAATGCAGCCGCTAGCAGGAATCATCATGGGAAGCACCTCCGATTGGGAGACAATGAAACATGCATGCGACATACTTGACGAACTTCACATTCCTTATGAAAAACAGGTGGTATCCGCGCATCGGACGCCTGATTTGATGTTTGAATATGCAGAAAGCGCAAGAGACAGAGGCTTAAAAGTCATTATTGCCGGAGCCGGGGGAGCGGCGCATCTGCCGGGAATGACGGCGGCCAAAACGACGCTGCCGGTGATCGGCGTACCGGTTCAGACGAAATCGCTTAACGGGCTTGATTCTCTTCTGTCTATCGTACAGATGCCCGGCGGCGTGCCGGTCGCGACGACGGCGATCGGGAAAGCGGGCGCGGTGAACGCGGGTCTGTTAGCCGCGCAAATTTTGTCGGCATTTGACGGTGATATTGCGGATAAACTAGAGGCGAGAAGAAATGCGACAAAACAAACGGTGCTGGAAAGCAGTGATCAGCTTGTCTGATAAAAAAACGATTTTTCCCGGCGCCGTCATCGGCATTATCGGAGGCGGACAGCTCGGAAAAATGATGGCTGTCGCCGCAAAACAGATGGGCTATAAAGTCGCAGTCGTCGATCCCGTTAAAGACTCGCCATGCGGACAGATCGCCGATATTGAGATTACCGCCCAGTATAATGACCGTGAAGCGATTCAAAAATTGGCCGGAGTCAGCGACATCATTACGTACGAATTTGAAAATATCGATTACGAGGCGCTCAATTGGC
>NZ_JBFTJE010000050.1:0-1015 GCF_056395265.1 Cupriavidus sp. 10L43_2 | reverse complement strand
GCGCATGTACCGCACGGGCGATCTGGCAAAATGGCTGCCGGACGGCACGCTGCAATATATCGGCCGAATGGACGAGCAAGTCAAAATCAGAGGCTACCGGGTGGAGCTGCAAGAAATTGAGGCCGCCTTAACAGGCATAAAAGGTGTCAAAGAAGCCGCCGTCACTGCTCTGTCCGCATCAGCAGGCCAAACGGAATTATGCGCTTATATCGTGACAGAAGAAGGAACAGAAAGCGAAACGGTGAAGCAGGCGCTCAGAAATGAAATGCCCGCTTACATGGTGCCGGCGCTCTTTGAAACACTTGAGGCCCTGCCGGTCACACCGAACGGGAAGCTTGACCGCCGCGCGCTTCCTGAGCCGCGGAAAAAAATGCAAACGGGAGGGGTGTTTACAGAACCTTCCAGCGCCATTGAAAAGGAATTGGCCGCGATTTGGAGCGACGTGCTCGGAACTGAAAACATTGCAGCGGATCAATCATTTTTTGAGCTTGGCGGCGATTCCATCAAAGCCCTGCAAGTCTCGGCCCGATTACACCAGACAGGAAAACAGATCGCTGTAAAAGATATTTTCAGCCGGCCGACAATTAAAGAACTGGCGCCTTATGTCCGTACAGAGCGGCAGCCGGTCAGCCAAGCTCCCGCACAAGGAGAAGTGAAGTGGTCGCCTGTTCAAAAATGGTTCTTCGCACAGGACATGAAGGAAGCAAACCATTTTAATCAGTCCGTTATGCTGACGAGAACAAATGCAATTGATGAAGAGGCTTTGAGGAAGACGTTAAAAGCCATTACCGTTCATCATGATGCCTTGCGCCTTGTATGCAAAAAAGACGGAGAGAAAGGCCTTTTCCTCTTCAACAGACCGGCTGGCCTCCCAGATGAGCAGCTCTACAGCCTGACTATTTTGGAAGCGGCAGGCAATGAGGATGAAAAGGAACGTTTTATAAAACGCCGCGTCGCAGAGCTTCAGAGAAACATGGATTTGGAGAACGGGCCGCTTGTACAGGCGGGGCTGTTC
>NZ_JBFTJE010000049.1:0-1020 GCF_056395265.1 Cupriavidus sp. 10L43_2 | reverse complement strand
GATGTCAGGAGCGTGTTTTTCCACGAAATCGATGGCATCCTGGCCGCTTGTGCCTTGGCCGACAACCGTCATATCCTCTTCTAAATTCAACAGCGAACCGAGTGCGCCAAGCAGCATTTGCTGATCCTCGGCAATGAAGATGTTGATCATCTGCTACCATCCTTTTCTTTTGATTTTGAATCATTTGGGATTCTCATGGTCAGCTTTGTTCCGGCAGCTGTATCGATGGCTAAACTGCCATTCGCGAATTCAAGCCGTTCTCTCATTCCAAGCAGGCCGTTTCCCTGTGAAAAAAAACGGTCTTCTCTGCATTGAAAGCTGCCGTCGTCTTCTACCGTAATGACAACCTCTTTCCAAAGCTGCTGAATGGTGATGCGGCATACTTTGGCGCCGCTGTGTTTCACGACATTGGTGACGGCTTCTTTAATGCACATGCTGACGATGTTTTCGTTCAGCAGAGAGATATGTTTTGGCGCTTCTTTTTCTTCATACACAAATTCAATTCCTGCCGCTTCAAGAATTTGCCGAACATTGCCGAGCTCATCCTTCAATCGGATGCCTTTCATCGACGAGACAATTTGTCTGACCTCATTTAAGGAGGTGCGGGCCGTCTGTTGAACACTTTTCAGCTCGGTGCGGGCCTGTTCAGGGTCCTTGTAAATCAACTTCCGGGCAAGGTCGCTTTTCAGTCCGATTAAGGAGAGCTTTTGTCCAAGTGTATCGTGAAGGTCCCGGGCGATGCGCTGCCTTTCTTCCAGCTTCACAAGATCCGCGATTCGTTCATTTGCATATTCTAATTTCTCCTCGAGGCGCTCTCGTGCCTTTCTGCTTCGAATGCTGAGCGGGAGCAGGATGGCACTGATCAGAGTAATGACGATAAACGGGATTTGCGTCAAAAACCAGTCTTTTTTCAGAACAAGGCTGAAGTTGACGGCAATCGCCGCACTGATGATATGAATGTAATATAAGATGTAAAATGGAACTTTGTCCCGGATATGGCCGATGAAGTAGGCGATAAAG
>NZ_JBFTJE010000048.1:0-1033 GCF_056395265.1 Cupriavidus sp. 10L43_2 | reverse complement strand
GAATGGCGAAGCCGAGTGATTCCACGCCGTTTTCACTGACTTTCATGCTGTTGATTCCGATGACCTGGCCGCTGGAGTTGATTAACGGCCCGCCGCTGTTACCGGGATTAATCGCCGCATCCGTCTGAATCACGTTCATTTCCACCGTGCCTTGGGAAGTGTCGGCGTCTACCGTTCTGTTCAGTCCGCTGATCACACCTTGTGTGACGGTGCCGGAAAACTGCTGGCCGAGCGGGTTGCCGATGGCGATTACCTTATCGGCAATGCGCAGCTGTGAAGAATCGCCGAAGCTGGCCGCTTTTTTGACATTGGACGAGCTGATTTCCAGTACGGCCAGGTCACTGATGGCATCCTTTCCGACAAGCTTTGCCGTTTCGGTTTTCCCGTTATAAAGAGTGACCGACAGCTTGTTTGCTCCTTCTACGACATGGTTGTTTGTGATGATGTACGCTTTTTGGCCGTCTTTTTTGAAAATGACGCCTGACCCCGTGCCGCTCTCCGTTTCAGAGCTTGAACCGCCGTCAAGTCCGAATTGGCCGCTTTGCGACGCTTGATAGTTGGACACTCCGACAATCGCAGGCTCCAAATCTTCTACCATATCTGCCACACTTGAGGTATTTTTCAAAGGCGTTGACGTAAAATTCGCAGACTGAACTTGTTTCGCCGTATCAGAAACAGATTCTGCCTTATGCTGCTCACCCGGCAGATTCGGCACAATGCCAAGCACGAGGCCGCCGCCGATAATGCCGCCTAAAATCGGGCTCAGCCAAGCGGCTCTCCGTTTTTTTTCTTTTTTCACGGCAGCCGTTTTTTCAAATTCCGTACCGGCCGCCGTCTCTTTTTCCGCTTCTTTAGAGACGGGGCCTTCAAGCAGCTCAGGTTCCTGATGGCTGATCCGCTGCTGTTCATTGCCGTTTTGCTCCGTATGTGAAAGATCTGACTGATCGCGGCTGATGCCGTCATCTCGCTGATCGTTCATATTCACGCACACTCCTTCAGTATGTTCTCATTCTATTCATTACATATTCATCGC
>NZ_JBFTJE010000047.1:0-1107 GCF_056395265.1 Cupriavidus sp. 10L43_2 | reverse complement strand
TCGGGGCTGGTGAAATCGGACGCGTCCAGCGTGACCTTGACGCGAACTCCATTCTCCCAACGATAGCCTTCGAGTTTCCGGATTGCGATGTGACTGTGTTCCGAACCCCGGTGCATGAAGTAGCGGGAGTGCTCATCCCACGCGGGCACGTTGAGATAGAGAAAAGGATGCGCATCCATGCTCTTCACCGCCTTGAGTTCGGCTTCGCGCGCAGAGATCTCCTTATTAAATGCATCGAGGGACATCATCTTCGTCTTGACCCGTGCGTCTTCCACGATGGCCGAGCCTTCGACGGTCATGCCTGCAGGCAGATCGATAAGATGGCGTCCCACACAACGCGGGGTCAAATTGGAAGTCATGGCATTCACGGTCTGTTGTTCCTGAGGCGTCAATGAAGGGGCTTTCCCACAAGCCGGTAGCGCCAGCGATGCGCCCAGGATCGCGCTGATCACCACATATCGTTTCATCATCGCGGCGCGCTCAGAAGGCATTCGGCCGGGGCCGCAGGGTTCGGGAGATGGCGTCCCAGACCGCGAGGGCCTCGGCGTCGGTCAGCGATGCGCGTCCGAGCGGACGATAGTCCGGAAGCGGATTCGCTGTATCCATTTCGAGCCGCACGAAAGGCGTCAGTACATCGTCCGCGAGCGCGTTCCCCTCCAGCGCAAAGAGGTGCCCGTGCACTTCCGTGGTGGGTCTTGGGCCTTCCAACAGCCATTCTTCTGCGTCGACGCCGGTCAATGCGACCTTTCCTTTACGAACCGTTCGCCCGCCCTCGACCTGCGACAACGCCTGCTCGATCTGACGATGCCTCTGCAGAAGCGAGTCCCTTTCAACGACACTTGAGTCCGTCAGAATGGTGAAACCGAGATCCTCATGGCTTGCAAGACGGAACCTCGACTTTGTGCGTTCCTCCTCGCGCGCCTTGCCGCGGATGTATCCGCGAGGGAGACATAATCCAGGCTCCGTTGGAATCTCGTCATCGGCCCGGCCGCGAAAATTCGTGAGCAGTTCAAAGACATGGTTGGCCTTTCGCGGCACACTGTTCTTGATTTCCATGCGCTGCACGATCGGGTTATCCGCCAGATCGGGGCTGGTGAAATCGGACGC
>NZ_JBFTJE010000046.1:0-1115 GCF_056395265.1 Cupriavidus sp. 10L43_2 | reverse complement strand
AGATGGTGGTGTTTGGCGATGACATTGACCATTACCTTTACAAGCCTGAATTGCGGGTGCCGTATCGCGAGACGGCGGGATTGGAGGCTGGTGTCGAAGCGGTCATCGGCCTTCGTACTATTGCGAAAACTGTCCCCGCATCGTTTCTTGTGGCGGACTACAACCCCGATCTGGCGTGGGAGCCCTTGAAGGGCGAAGCCAATGTTGCGCGCAAAGACAAGACCACCTACGGCCAGCCGTATGTCTTCGGCACCCATCACCTGGATTTCGAAGGTGCCAAGTGGGAGGCGCAGCTTCGGCACGAGGCGGCTGTGGCTTCCCAGGTGGTCTACGAGGGTGAGAGCAATGTGCTGGAACTGCGCCCGGCGCGAATCCTGCGGATGGATCTTGCGCTGGCGGATGCGCCGAATGGGCAGGTCATCACCGAGGTTGTCCACACTGGCGCGCGCGATGCGGCGTATCGGAATACCTTCAAATCGATCCCTTCAGATCGACGGTTCCGGCTGCCGCTGGACGAAACTCACTGGCCGAGGATTCCGGGCACGCTGAGTGCGCGCATTACCTCCCCCAGCCAATATCCATACGCCTATCTGACGCAGCAGGGTTATTACACCGTCCGTTTTGACTTCGATTTCGAGGACTGGCCCGGCGGTGGGGAATGTGTGCCACTGCGGCTGGCCAAGCCATTTGCCGGGGCCTTTCAGACGGGCTTTCACTTTCCGCTGATCGACGGCACCGAAGCGGCTATCGCGTTTCGGGATGGGAATCCGAATAAGCCGTATATCGCCCACGTCCACCATAACAGCCGCCAGACGGATCTGATTACCAACCAGGATCGGTGGCTGTCCCGCAACGTTATCCGCACGCAGAGCGACAACAAGCTTGAGTTCGAGGACTGGGAGGGGCAGGAGCATGTGAAGCTGTCCACCGAGCATTCCGGAAAATCCCAGCTGACGCTTGGCCATATGGTCGACGGGAAGTGGAAGCGGCGGGGGGAGGGGTTCGAACTCAGGACGTCTGGCTGGGGGGCCATCCGGGGCGGCAAGGGGTTGTTCATCACCGCCGATGACCAGCCAAAGGCTCACCGCCGATGACCAGCCAAAGGCCAGCGGACA
>NZ_JBFTJE010000045.1:0-1115 GCF_056395265.1 Cupriavidus sp. 10L43_2 | reverse complement strand
TATTTCCTTCCCGGCAAGTTCGGCGAGATGGTGGTGTTTGGCGATGACATTGACCATTACCTYTACAAGCCTGAATTGCGGGTGCCGTATCGCGAGACGGCGGGATTGGAGGCTGGTGTCGAAGCGGTCATCGGCCTTCGTACTATTGCTAGAACCGTCCCCGCATCGTTCCTCGTGGCGGACTACAACCCCGACCTGGCGTGGGAGCCGCTGAAGGGCGAAGCCAATGTCGCGAGGAAGGACAAGACCACCTACGGCCAGCCGTATGTCTTCGGCACCCATCACCTGGATTTCGAAGGCGCCAGATGGGAAGCCCAGCTTCGGCATGAGGCGGCGATGGCTTCCCAGGTGGTCTATGAAGGCGAGAGCAATGTGCTGGAACTGCGTCCGGCGCGAATCCTGCGGATGGATCTTGCGCTGGCGGATGCGCCGAATGGGCAGGTCATCACCGAGGTCATCCACACCGGCGCGCGCGATGCGGCGTATCGGAATACCTTCAAATCGATCCCGTCGGATCGACGGTTCCGGCTGCCGCTGGACGAGGCCAACTGGCCGAAGATCCAGGGCACGCTGAGTGCGCGCATTACCTCGCCAAGCCGGTATCCATACGCTTATCTGACGCAGCAGGGCTATTACACGGTTCGCTTTGACTTCGATTTCGAGGACTGGCCCGGCGGCGGCGAGTGCGTGCCGCTGCGATTGGCCAAGCCGTTTGCCGGGGCGCTGCAAACAGGATTTCACTTTCCGCTGATCGACGGCACCGAAGCGGCTATCGCATTTCGGGACGGTAATCCCAATAAGCCGTATATCGCCCACGTCCACCATAACAGTCGCCAGACGGATCTGATTACCAATCAGGATCGTTGGCTATCCCGCAACGTTATTCGCACGCAGAGCGACAACAAGCTCGAATTCGAGGATTGGGAGGGACAGGAGCACGTCAAGCTGTCCACCGAGCATTCCGGCAAATCCCAGCTGACGCTTGGCCATATGGTCGACGGGAAGTGGAAGCGGCGGGGGGAGGGGTTCGAACTCAGGACGTCTGGCTGGGGGGCCATCCGGGGCGGCAAGGGGTTGTTCATCACCGCCGATGACCAGCCAAAGGCCAGCGGACA
>NZ_JBFTJE010000044.1:0-1133 GCF_056395265.1 Cupriavidus sp. 10L43_2 | reverse complement strand
GCCAAATAGGATGTGAAAGGAACGCCGAACGCAAAGCCGGCGGTGATGCCTGAAAAGACTTTCGTTACGGCTTTTCCGGATTGGCCGGCGGGCACAAGGCGGGCCGCGGCCGCAAGCGCTACAGAAAAGAACACGGGGTGGCATAAAGCCGGAATGATCCGAAACGCAAGCATGACACTGAAATGCGCCGTATACGCGTAGACCGCATTAGAAACGGCAAACATCAGCACCGTCAAAAGCAGAATGTATTTCCGGTTTATACCTGAAGCAAGCAAGGTCAAAAACGGCCCCGACACAGCGACGATGAATGCGAAAATACTGACAAGCCATCCCGCTTTTGAAGCAGAAATATGAAATCTGTCCGCCACTTGCGGAAGAACCCCGATGATGCCCATCTCGGTTGTAATAATCCCGAAAACCCCTAGTGCCAAAAATAGAATGAAGATGGAACTGCTTTTTTTCATTGTTATGTATGCCTCCTTTTATAACTACATATATAGAAAAATAGATATGTTAGAACGAAAAAGCCCTCCTTTCATGGTTATAGCTGGTGCTGAACATAGTCAGCAAAGGCTTTAATTTGTTTTTCATTCCTTCTGTAATAGGTCCACTTTCCGATTCGTTCAGATTCCAGCAGGCCGGCTTTTTGCATGGTCAGCAGGTAGCTGGAGATGACGGACTGCGCAAGCCCCGACTTTGCCTGAATATCACCGACGCAAATTCCGGTGCGGAAACTGAGGCCCTGCTCAAGATAAGGCCTTTCATCAAAATGGTCCTCCGGGTGTTTAAGCCATGTCATAATATCACTTCGTGTTTTGTTGGATAACGCTTTATGAATCAATATCGGTTCCATAACGTTTATTATATCTATTTTTCTGGATTTGTAAATTCGTTTTTTAACGAAACGCTTCTCAAAATAAGTAAAAACCGTGTTAAAATATAACATATTATCAGATTACCGGTAAAAAATCCGGGTATTTGTCAGGAGGATATTCACATGAATCAAAAGAAAAAAGGTACGGTCGCGGTGACCTTGCTGTCCGCTCTGATGTTTTGTCTGTTGCCGGTCATCGTCTCGCTTTCTCCGCTTGCAGAAACGGGGCCGAACGCGAATCGTTTTAACTCTGCAGGCA
>NZ_JBFTJE010000043.1:0-1245 GCF_056395265.1 Cupriavidus sp. 10L43_2 | reverse complement strand
CCTTATCGCCGAGTGACGGTGTGCGTGTCGGATACCGATCAGTCAGCTCCCGGCCGACCATTTTTTTGACCACTTCATCAAAATTAGTATCTTTTAAATGCGCCGTATCGACAGTGAGGCCGTCCCGCATAATGGTGATCCGGTCGCAAATTGAAAATATCTCTTCCATTCGATGCGATATATAGACAATTGAAACGCCGTCTTGCTTTAACGCCGTCATTACGTCAAACAGCTTGCTGATTTCCCGTTCGGTCAGCGCCGCGGTCGGTTCGTCCATAATGATGACTTCGGCGTTTGTCATCAGCGCTTTAGCAATCTCAATCATCTGCTGCTGGCCGACGGAACATTGTCCGGCTTCCCGGTCAAGAGGCAGAGAGACTCCCAGTTTTTCAAGCTGTGATTTTGCTAGCGCTTTCATTTTCTTCGTCTCCAAAACGCCGAATGCCGTCGTCAGCTCTTTGCCGATAAACAGGTTTTCAAGCACCGTCATGTCCGGCCATATATTCAGCTCCTGGTGGATAAAGGCGATTCCGTGCTTTTCGGCTTCTTTTGGATTTGAGAAGGTCATATTTGTTCCGTTTATCGTAATGTTTCCCTTGTCGAGGCGGTGCAGTCCGGTGAGCAGATTCATTAAAGTCGATTTACCCGCTCCGTTTTCTCCCATTAAAGCGTGGATTTCTCCCGGCAGGAGCTCAAATGTGACGCCGGAGAGCACTTGATTTTTCCCGAATGCTTTATGAATGTCTGTCATGCCGATGTGCATGCTGGATCCCTTCCTTCTAGAAAATCACTCCCGCCTGCAGGATGCAGTTGGCGTATGGTGTCATTTCACCCGTTCGGATGACGGCTTTTGCTTTCTGTGTGAGCCGTTTGAATTCTTCGTGGGGCATGTACTCGATTGTCCGCTCTGAGAAATAGCTTTCTAGAAAACTTGCATTCTCAGGATTGGCGTCTTTGATTTCGGAGGCGGCTATCACCTTTTCGACTTCCATCTCCCCGGCCACCAGGCTGGTCACGTCCTGAAAGGCGGGAACGCCCGCCGTTAAGGACAAATCAATTTTAGGGACACCGTCTGGGACGGGGAGACCCGCATCGGCGATCGCGATGAGGTCTGTATGCCCGAGATCGGCTAATACTTTGTCAATGTGGCTGTTTAACATTCCGTGTTTCTTCATGACAGCAACTCCTCGACTGCTTTTCTGTCCGGCATGCCGCCCTGGGCGCCGAAATGCTGCACGGATAGGG
>NZ_JBFTJE010000042.1:0-1744 GCF_056395265.1 Cupriavidus sp. 10L43_2 | reverse complement strand
ATCCTCAAGTGGTTCATGTCCCCATTCCACGTCTTCTTCTTTATTGGCCGTCTTGTCCACCGCGCCACAAGCAAAGTGCCACTCTGGCCCGCCGATGTCGAAGCCGCCTGCCGGATCGCGCCGGGCGACCCCTACGTGCGGGATTCAAGCACGAATCCGGAGGGGTATCGATAGGGATGTATGCAAGCATCACTGGGCGCGCCAGGCTCGACAGTCGGCCACGTATGCCGAACGGCAGGTTGCGGAAAGCTTCGCGAGCGGCAATATCGGGGCATTCAACACGGCCATTGCGTCCAAAGACGTTAAAGCGAAGCTTGCCGTGTTTATCACCGACGACATGGAAAAGACGCTCGCGAACATCAAGGACCCGACCAAGAAAATCGCCTGGCTGGTCGAGCATGTGAAAACCCCAAAGAGCCTGCACGAATACGGCGTACTGAAGATCGGCCGCTCGATCCCGATTTACGGCGCGGTATCGCAGGGAATCCTGACAGCTATCGACGCAGTGTGGAAGTTCGCGGGCTGGGAGCAGATGCTGCAAGCCGAAGCGCAGGCGTTGTCGTTCCAGAAGACGTGGACACAGGACGTTCGGGTGAGTCTGGGGTATGGGTTGTATGTGGGGGCGCTGGCTGCTGGGGCGGGTGAGGTGGTGAGGGTATATGGGACGTGGCAGAACATGTATGCGACGGGGATGTTGCAGCGGGTGAAGGGTAACGAGTTGGCGGCACGTGTAGGGATTGCGCTACGCGTGGCGGGTGGGCTGATGGCGGTGGTGTCTGGGGTGGTGGCGGTGATGGATTTCGCGGATGCAATCCAAAGCAAGGAACGCGGGCAATGGACGCTGGCGATACTGCAATCGATCTCGGGTATTACTGGAATTGCTGCTGTCGCCTTTGCATTCTGGGCTGCCTTCGCTGTCGACGGTTGGGCAAAAGTGGTCGCTGGACTCAGTTTGGCCTATTGGGGTTTGGTGCTAGCTGTTGTACTGGTTGCGCTAAGCATGGCGATCGCGCACTTCAAGGGGGACAATTTCGCACAGTGGCTAGAGCGTTGCTACTGGGGCTTGCTCGAGTCGGGCCGCTATACCGATTCTGTCACGGAGCAATCCGATTTCGATCGAGCAATGGCAAGGGCATGATGTTTACAACGAGCAAAAAGCGACGTCCGTTGAATGATCGAGATCGTGAATCACATCTGCCGATCCGCAGGCGCTGTGCCGACCCACATGCATCGGGCCGTGCGATCCGGATGAATTCTACCTATCTGGAACTGGTCGACGGTCTCTACTCAAACCGCGGAGGGATGAGCGCGGTTGGAATTTTCGGGGTGAGTGCAGCTGTGTTCATGATCAATTCGTTCGTTCACACCGCCATCGCCCGCTATCTGAATCCAGATTGGGACCGTCACGATGAATTCGAAATGATGTTTGCAACGATCCTTTGCTCAATTCTCTTTTCACTTCTCATCGCCGGCGTTGTCGCCTTCAATAAAAAGATCGGCGAATGGTTCCGCTATACGCACTACCCGATGCGCTTCAACCGCTGCAACCGTATGGTCTACGTATTTCGCGGTGACGACACAGTGCTCGAAGCATCTTGGGATGACGTGTATTTCAGCCTTCTGGTCAACAACAATATTGCGGGCGTGCACACCTTTGGCATCTGCGGCCTCGTCCTGAAGAACGAACATACTGTCGAGGAAATGTTCGGGTTCGGCTACGTTTCGACCTGCCGTCGACCTGCCG
>NZ_JBFTJE010000041.1:0-1970 GCF_056395265.1 Cupriavidus sp. 10L43_2 | reverse complement strand
GATGCCCTCGTCGCTCGCATTGGTGACGACAAACAGGTGGATGGGGCCATGCTCGCCCGGGTCGCGGCCCCAGGCTATCTGCTTTGCGGCGGCCGCCTTGATTTGCTCGGCCAATGGCGGAAAGCGGAAATACTGATTCTCGATATAGACAAAGCTGCAGGCGTTGTTGACCACCTGCAAATACATTTTCTCGATATCGAACTTGCCGTGTTCCGGCTGAGTCCGCAGCACCTGGGCCATGACCTTGACGCCGGTGTCGTGCAGCATTTTGAGTGCTGTCGCGGCAGGTTTTCGGGTGGTTTGCAGTGCTTCGCCGGTAGCGCGGTCCCATGCCTCACAGAAATTCTGGTTCAGATACCGGAGAACCGGGCCGGTGACGCGGCTTGAAATGTCCTGTCGTGGCGTCGCGCCATTCCGGCCCTGATCGCCCAAGAGCCGGACCGCGCTATGGTCGTCCTTGTCCCAGTACGGGTCGAGCATGTTGTGGCCCATGACATAGCCAACTGCCCGGTCAGGCAATTCATAATCGACCAGCACCATTTTCTGGTGGTGCGTCGGCACGATCGCGCCCATGATGGCGCCGCCTTGGGCCTTACTACCGGCAGAGCGCGTGTCGTCGGTCCCCCACAAGGCCGTGCGAAATGCGATTTCCAGCCGGTTAGACAGGCCAAAATCCCGCACGACAAATTCGACGTTGACCAGCTTCGGCAGCCCCAGCAATCCCGGCAGCTTTTCCATGACCTGCGATGGAACAGGCCCTTTGAATATCTTGGCGGTAGGGGAGGTGCGTGCTGCACGCCAATGCCAGTACCGGTTGAATTCCTTGGGATTGACGCGGGGATTGGGTGGACGCGAGAACCATGGATGCTGATGCATGCGGTCAGGCAGGTTCGGCTCGTCGCCCATATCTGACATGCCGGGAATGCCCAATGCTTCGCCGCCCCAACTCAGCAGGCGGACCTTTACCCCGCGCTTTCCCGCTGCTTCGAGCAGGTCGCCAATACAGGGCGTGCCGCGTTCCCGGGCGCCGCGTTTGAAGAACATCGATGGCTGGAAGCCCCAACAGATAATGTCGACGGTCTTCTGCGCGGCGGAAATGGTGTCGTGGAGGTCGCCGAACGCCTCTTCGCCATTGACGAGGGGATGAAAGGTGCACGGCTGAGGCGCATATTCGGCACGCTGGACGAACCACGGCAGCGTGATGAGCGCCCGATTGGTACGCGACAGAGCGATGGGCGTGGTAATGGGTTGTTGTCTCATACCTGATCCTCGGGTGTTGAGCCGAGCAGTTGGTCATAAACCTGGCGATGGACGGCGCGATCGGGCGCCTCGGGCGTTCCGGGTGCGGACTCGAAGAATTGAAAGCCGCGCGCGGCAAGTTCGCCGTTTTCGGCGTTGCCGCGATATTCCTCAGTAGTAGGAATGGCGTGGACCGCGCCGCTAGCCAATTGCAGTTCGTACTGCTTGGTGGCCATCTGATGGTCGATCGGAATGTCGCCTGTTTCGTCGATCACGCCCTGCCGGAACAGCACGCCTTCGGCAAACAGCTTGTACGGCATGCCGACAGGCAGCCGGGTTCTCGATGCCGGCGAGGCGCCGGTGTTCAGCGTCAGCGGGTGTGCGGGCAGAATGTTTGCCATTTCGGCGTGGATCTGCATCGAGGCGGGCGGGCGCTTAACCCACACCGCGCACTTTTCGAAGATGTCTCCCGGCGTTGCATTTTCGATCCCGCACTGCGTAATCCGAATGTAAGACCCGCCCGACCCAATCCACACCTCCTTGGCGGCCGACAGCACCAGCTTCCCGTCCGTACTGCTAATGGTGACGTCCTTAAGCGCCGCCAACTGCAACTCATCGCCCTGCGCCTGAATCTCGACCTTCCCGCCCGCCGCGAACAGTTTCATGCCGAGTTTCTGCGCGAACAGGGACACGGCGTCGCCGGCGGCAACGGTGAAGCGCTTGACCGCGCT
>NZ_JBFTJE010000040.1:0-1996 GCF_056395265.1 Cupriavidus sp. 10L43_2 | reverse complement strand
TCAGGATGACGGAGCGCCATCATGGTCACGAAGACCTTGACGTTGCCGTCTCGCAGAAAATGCACCGCGACCCTTCCAATTTCCTCCGGCCCATAGGGCGGCACCGGGACGATCCGCTCCTGCGGAACATCGTCGATGCGATGGACCCACCTAATCTTCGCCGTCATGCCAGGCTTGTAGATCCGTGGCACCGTGACGCAGCAAGTGAAATTGCCTCCGCCCTCGTGCGGCCAGATATTCGGGCCACCACGGCCATTGACCTCGAACGCGTAGATGCCTACATCGGTGTGGTTGTAGCCAACCATTTCCACCGAGATTGGCTCGTCGCCGCAACCGGACATTGCCAGTGACAATGCTGCTAGCAGGCCGGCTATCCACGCCCGTGGGCGCGCTACTGTGTAAGGCATGACTCTCCTCGTGGAACTGTGGTTACTTGCGCGCCTCGTCGCCCTTCAAGGGATAGTCAGGATGACGCAGAGCCATCATGGTCACGAACACCTTGACGTTGCCGTCGCGCAGAAAATGGACGGCAAACCTTCCCAATTCTTCCGGCCGATAGGGCGGGACGGAGACGACTCGCATCTGGGGAACATCCTTGATGTGGTTGACCCATCTGACTTTCACCGTCATGCCAGGTTTGTGGGCCCGTGGCACCGTGACGCAACAAGTGAAATTGCCACCGCCCTCGTGCGGGCCGATGTATGGACCGCCGTGCCCGTCTACCTCGAAGGCGTAAATCCCTTCATCGGTGTGGTTATAGCCAACCATTGACACAGCAATAGGCTCGTCGCCGCAACCGGAAATCGCTAGCGACAGTGCGGCTAGCAGACTGCCTGCCCACGCCCGTGGGCGCGTTGCTTTGAATCGATTCGTGCCGCCTGAAGCTGGTGGTGCAGCGCTGTAAGGCATGGTTCTTTCTCCAATCGATGTCGTTACAGCCGAGCTTCATCGCCCTTCAAGGGATAGTCGGGATGGTGAAGATTCATCATCGTCACGAACACCTTGACATTGCCGTCGCGCAGAAAATGCACGGCAAACCTTCCCAATTCGTCTGGCCGATAGGGAGGCACGGAGACGAATCGCACCTGTGGCACATCGTCAATGCGATTGACCCATCTGACCTTTACCGTCATACCAGGCTCGTGGACCAATGGCACCATGACGCAACACGTACGATTGCCACCGCCCCTATGCGCACCAATATTCGGGCCACCATGGCCGTTGATCTCGAATGCGTAGATCCCCACGTCCGTGTGGTTGTAGCCAACCATTGACACCGCGATGGGCTTGTCGCCGCAACCGGACACTGCCAGTGACAATGCTGCTAGCAGGCCGGCTATCCACGCCCGTGGGCGCGCTACTGTGTAAGGCATGACTCTCCTCGTGGAACTGTGGTTACTTGCGCGCCTCGTCCCCTTTCAGGGGATACGCCGGGTGACCAAGCAGCGTCATGGTCACGAACACCTTGATACTGCCGTCTCGAAGAAAATGGAGAGTCAGAAGCCCCACGTCTTCAGGGCGGTAGGGGGGCACAGGGACAATCCGCTCCTGCGGCACATCGTCGATGCGATGGACCCATCTGACCTTCGCCGTCATGCCAGGCTTGTAGACCCGTGGCACCGTGACGCAGCACGTGAACTTTCCACCGCCCTCGTGCGGCCAGATATTCGGGCCACCCCGGCCATTGACCTCGAACGCGTAGATGCCCACATCGGTGTGGTTGTATCCAACCATTGACACTGAGATTGGCTCCTCGCCGCAACCGGACACTGCCAGTGACAATGCTGCTAGCAGGCCGGCTATCCACGCCCGTGGGCGCGCTACTGTGTAAGGCATGACTCTCCTCTTGGAACTGTGGTTACTTGCGCGCCTCGTCGCCCTTCAAGGGATAGTCAGGATGACGGAGCGCCATCATGGTCACGAAGACCTTGACGTTGCCGTCTCGCAGAAAATGCACCGCGACCCTTCCAATTTCCTCCGGCCCATAGGGCGGCAC
>NZ_JBFTJE010000039.1:0-2051 GCF_056395265.1 Cupriavidus sp. 10L43_2 | reverse complement strand
AGAATCAGCCGCTCGATCCCGATTTTCGGCGCGGTATCGATGGGAATCCTGACCGCCATCGACGCCGTGTGGAAATTCGCGGGCTGGGAGCAGATGCTGCAGGCCGAAGCACAAGCGTTGTCGTTCCAGAAGACGTGGACGCAGGACGTGCGGGTGAGTCTGGGGTATGGGTTGTATGTGGGGGCGCTGGCTGCGGGTGCGGCGGCGGTGGCGCAGGTGTTTGGGACGTGGCGCAATTTGTATGCGACGGGGATGGTTGAGAGGACGACTGGGGAGAGGATGGCAAAACGTGCGGGGATTGCTTTGCGTGTGGCCGGCGCCTTGACGGCGGTGATCTCGGGTGTCGTGGCGACGATGGACATTGTGGACGGCGCGAAGAGCTTGTCGCGCAATCAGTGGGCATTGGGCGGTTTGCAGATTATTTTCGGCGTGACGGGAGCTACCGCGGCTGCTTTTGTATTTTGGGCTGCTCTCGCTCCTGCGGGTAGTGCGACCCTCTTCGTCGGGCTTAGTTTAGCCGCTTGGGGCTTGGTGCTAGCGGTCGTGATGGTCGCACTGGGCATGGCGATCGACCACGTCAAGGGCGACAAATTCGCGCAATGGCTTGAGCGCTCTTACTGGGGAAGACTCCAATCGGGACGCTACCCCGATTCCTTGGCGGAACAGACTGACTTCAATCAAGTAATGACAGAGGCATAATGTTCACAACTAGCAAGAAGCAGCGTCCGCTGAATGATCAGGATCGTGAATGGCAACTGGCAGTCCATCAGTCGGAGGCTGATCCACATGCATCAGGCTTCGCCATCCGAATGAACTCTACGTATTTGGAATTGGTCGACGG
This sequence comes from Cupriavidus sp. 10L43_2, assembly GCF_056395265.1. Lineage (NCBI taxonomy): Bacteria > Pseudomonadati > Pseudomonadota > Betaproteobacteria > Burkholderiales > Burkholderiaceae > Cupriavidus > Cupriavidus sp. 10L43_2. The sequence goes on along the minus strand of NZ_JBFTJE010000039.1, from coordinate 1,210 downwards.
CCTCTACGCAAATCGCGGAGCGATGAGCGTCTTTGGACTCTTCAGTATTGGACTACTGATGTATGCGCTTTCCGCGATATTCTATAGCGTCATATTTCTCAATTATATGGACCCAAATTGGGATCATCACGACGAGTCCGTGATGCTGTGGGTCACAGTTCCCTTAACCGTTCTTCTGCTGCTGTTCATCGCTGGCGTTGTCGCCTTCAACCTCAAGATCGGTGAATGGTTCCGCTATACGCATTATCCGATACGCTTCAACCGTCAGAACCGCAAGGTTTACCTATTCCGTGGCGACGACACGGTGCTGGAAGCATCGTGGGACGACGTGTATTTCACTTTGCGCGTCAACAGCCAGTTTCTAGGCGTGCGCTCTTATGGCATCTGTGGCCTCCTCCTGAAGGACGAGCAGACCGTCGGAGAGATGTTCGTGATCGGCTTCGCTTCCACGTGCCTTGACCAATGCCGACACCACTGGGAGTTCATCCGCCGCTACATGGAAGAAGGGCCACAGTCCGTGATTGATGCGCCAGGGTTCCAGTATTGCCTGCCCATCGCAGACAAGCGGGAAACCCTCTATCAAGGCTGGGTGGCACTGGTTTCCATGGATGCATCGAACCTGATTCTCAAATGGTTCATGTTCCCATTCCACGTGCTCTTCTTCCTTGGCCGTCTGATCTACCACGCCACCAGCAAAGTGCCACGCTGGCCCGCCGATGTCGAAGCGGCCTGCCGGATCGCGCCGGGCGACCCCTACGTGCGGGATTCGAGCACGAATCCGGAGGGGTATCGATAGGGATGTATGCAACCCTCACTGGGCGCGCCAGGCTCGACAGTTGACCACGTATGCCGAACGGCAGGTGGCGGGAAGCTTCGCCAGCGGCAATATCGGGGCATTCAACACGGCCATTGCGTCCAAGGATGTGAAAGCGAAGATTGCCGTGTTTATCACCGACGACATGGATAAGGCGCTCGCGAACATCAAGGACCCAACCAAGAAAATCGCCTGGCTGGTCGAACATGTGAAAACCCCAAAGAGCCTGCACGAATACGGCGTACTGAGAATCAGCCGCTCGATCCCGATTTTCGGCGCGGTATCGATGGGAATCCTGACCGCCATCGACGCCGTGTGGAAATTCGCGGGCTGGGAGCAGATGCTGCAGGCCGAAGCACAAGCGTTGTCGTTCCAGAAGACGTGGACGCAGGACGT
>NZ_JBFTJE010000038.1:0-2069 GCF_056395265.1 Cupriavidus sp. 10L43_2 | reverse complement strand
CTGCACGAATACGGCGTACTGAAGATCGGCAGCTCGATCCCGATTTACGGCGCGGTATCGCAGGGAATCCTGACAGCTATCGACGCAGTGTGGAAGTTCGCGGGCTGGGAGCAGATGCTGCAAGCCGAAGCGCAGGCGTTGTCGTTCCACAAGACATGGCAGAACGACGTGCGGGTGAGTTTGGGATTTGGTTTGTATGTAGGGGCGCTCGGTCTTGGGGTGGGAAATGCGGTGAAGGCCTATGGGACGTGGCGCAATGTGTATGCGACGGGGATGCTGGAACGGGCAGCAGGGAAAGAACTGGCCGTGCGAGCCGGGAAAGCGCTGCGTATGACGGGCGGACTGATGGCTGCCCTGTCGGGTGTGGCGGCGGCGATGGATTTGGTGGATGCCGTTCAAAGCGCGGGGCGCGGGCAATGGGCTCTTACGATACTTCATCTAACGTCGGTGGGCGCTGGAGTTAGTGCGGCAGTTTTCGCATTTTCGGCAGCTTTCGGTCCCGCAGGCAGTGCAACCGTGGTCGCCGGGCTGAGCTTGACGGGTTGGAGTCTGGTGCTGGCTGTCCTACTGGTGGCGCTGAACATGGCCATCGGCCACGTCAGGGGCGACAGCTTCGCGCAGTGGCTGGAGCGGTGCTACTGGGGCGAGTTGGCGTCAGGCCGCTATGCCGATTCTTCAACAGAACAGTCCGATTTTAGTCAAGCAATGGCAGGGGCATGATGTTTACAACGAGCAAGAAACAACGTCCGCTGAATGACCAGGATCGTGAGTGGCATGTACCGATCCATGACAGTGCAGGCGAGCCGCATGCATCAGGCCGGGCGATCCGAATGAACTCTTCCTATCTCGAGTTAGTCGACGGGTTCTACTCGAATCGCGGAGGGATGAGTGCGGTTGGAATTTTCGGCGTGGGAATAAGTGCATTTGTCCTGATCTTCCTTGTGTACACCATAGTCGCCCACTACCTCGATCCAAATTGGGATCGTCACGACGAATCGGAGATGCTGTTTGCCACGATCTTCGGCTTAATACTGTTTTCACTTCTCATCGTTGGCATCGTCGCCTTCAATCTCAAGATCGGCGAATGGTTCCGCTACACGCATTACCCGATGCGCTTCAACCGACGGAACCGGATGGTGTACGTATTTCGCGGTGACGATACGGTGCTTGAAGCCCCGTGGGACGACGTGCACTTCGCCTTTCGAATCAACGCGAACATCTTTGGGATACGCATCTGGAACATATGCGGTCTCGTTCTGAAGGACAAACAGACCGTAGAGGAAATGTTCGTGTTCGGCTACGCGTCGCCCAGCCGCGACCACTGCCTGCGTCACTGGGAGTTCATTCGTCGATATATGGAGGAAGGGCCGCAGACAGTGATAGACGCACCCGGCCTCCTGGACTGCTTGCCGATTGCCGACAAACGCGAAACGCTCTATCAGGGTTGGATCGCGCTCGCGTCTCAGGATGCGTGGAACCCGGTTGCCAAGTGGGTCATGTTCCCCTTCCACGTGTTTTTCTTCCTTGGCCGTCTCGTCTGCCGCGTGACCAGCAAGGTGCCCCTATGGCCTGCCGATGTCGAAGCAGCGTGTCAGATCACGCCGGACGATCCATACGTGCGGGATTCGAGCACGAATCCGGAGGGATATCGATAGGGATGTATGCAAGCATCACTGGGCGCGCCGGGCTCGACAGTCGGCCACGTATGCCGAGCGGCAGGTTGCGGGAAGCTTCGCCAGCGGCAATATCGGGGCATTCAACACGGCCATTGCGTCCAAGGATGTAAAAGCGAAGATTGCCGTGTTTATCACTGACGACATGGAAAAGACGCTAGCGAACATCAAGGACCCGACCAAGAAAATCGCCTGGCTGGCCGAGCATGTGAAAACCCCAAAGAGCCTGCACGAATACGGCGTACTAAGAATCAGCCGCTCGATCCCGATTTTCGGCGCGGTATCGATGGGAATCCTGACCGCCATCGACGCCGTGTGGAAATTCGCGGGCTGGGAGCAGATGCTGCAGGCCGAAGCACAAGCGTTGTCGTTCCAGAAGACGTGGACGCAGGACGT
>NZ_JBFTJE010000037.1:0-2297 GCF_056395265.1 Cupriavidus sp. 10L43_2 | reverse complement strand
TGCCCACGCCCGTGGGCGCGTTGCTTTGAATCGATTCGTGCCGCCTGAAGCTGGTGGTGCAGCGCTGTAAGGCATGGTTCTTTCTCCAATCGATGTCGTTACAGCCGAGCTTCATCGCCCTTCAAGGGATAGTCAGGATGGTGAAGATTCATCATCGTCACGAACACCTTGACATTGCCGTCGCGCAGAAAATGCACGGCAAACCGTCCCAGTTCGTCTGGCCGATAGGGAGGCACGGAGACGAATCGGACCTGTGGCACATCGTCAATGCGATTGACCCATCTGACCTTTACCGTCATACCAGGCTCGTGGACCAATGGCACCATGACGCAACACGTACGTTTCCCACCGCCCGCGTGCGGCCAGATATTCGGTCCGCCATGACCGTTGACCTCAAACGCGTAGATCCCCACGTCCGTGTGGTTGTAGCCAACCATTGACACCGCGATGGGCTTGTCGCCGCAACCGGACATGGCCAGTGACAATGCCGCTAGCAGGCCGGCTAACCACGCCCGTGGGCGCGCTACTGTGTAAGGCATGACTCTCCTCTTGGAACTGTGGTTACTTGCGCGCCTCGTCCCCTTTCAGGGGATACGCCGGATGACCAAGCAGCGTCATGGTCACGAACACCTTGATACTGCCGTCTCGAAGAAAATGGAGAGTCAGAAGCCCCACGTCTTCAGGGCGGTAGGGGGGCACAGGGACAATCCGCTCCTGCGGAACATCGTCGATGCGATGGACCCACCTGACCTTCGCCGTCATGCCAGGCTTGTAGACCCGTGGCACCGTGACGCAGCACGTAAAACTGCCACCGCCTTCGTGCGGCCAGATATTCGGGCCACCATGACCATTGACCTCGAACGCGTAGATGCCTACATCGGTGTGGTTGTAGCCAACCATTGACACGGAGATTGGCTCTTCGCCACATCCGGACATTGCCAGCGACAGTGCCGCAAGCATGGCCAGCCTGACGCCATGCCTCAGGCTCGCCGCCGATGCCAGACGATGGTTCATCGGGCATCCTCCTGCTCGTCAGGCGCTTCCCATAAAGGCGTGCCGGCGGCGGCGACCTCACCCCCAAGTCCGCCTGCCCACTTCGCAAACGTATCGCTGTGCGCATTCGCCGGCATCGACAACCGTTGCGTGGCTTGCGGATGATCGACAAAACGCCCTGACGTCTGGAAGGCCAATATCAGGTACTCCACCAAATCTTCCACGTCGGACAACCCATGCTGGCGCGCGGCACGCAAATGCGCTTCGATAAATGGATGAACTACGCGGTATGGCACGTGCCGCAGCTTTGGCATGATTGCCTGCAGGCCGCCGATCATGCCGTCCGCTTCGGTGGCAGCCTCCAGGGCGGCGATTTGCTTTTCGTCGAGGTGGACGGGCAGGGAAAACGCCCCGTCATGGTGAGCGTCGTCGGCAGGCAGCGTGGCCTGCTGGCACTTACCGAAACGGTCGAAGTAGCGCCATTCCGTGATGCCGCGCGTGAAGAATCCGCGTTGATCGTCGTCAAGGAGCGCGAGCCATGTCGGAAAGATGCGGCCGTCGTACCAGCGGATGATCATTTCGCGATTGTTCGGCACCTTGACCTGATGAAACTGCCGTAGATGCCCGGCGAGGTCGGTCAGCGGACGCGAGGCTGCGATGATGCTGACGCACGGTTTCAGCTCACCGAGGCGCATCGCATCGGCAAGGACGTTCCGGCCAGTCTGATCGTCATGGCTCAGGTCGATCAGCAACGGGGCGATGTCCAGCAGCGATGCCTCGGGATAGCCTTCGAACAGCGACTGGTATGCGACGCCACAACGGTCCAGCCGAAGGTGGAAGCGCATTTGATGGCTTGAGTCGATCAGGGCGAACCGGTAGTCCATATGGGAGTGCCTCTATTTGATGTAGATGCCGAACTGGCCGCTGCGCATGGCGTCGATCAGGCAGCTCTTGCAAGCCGTGCGGGGCAATTGCTGCGGCGGCATCAACTTGGCCCCCGGCGCGTGCTTGTCCCACGATGCGCACTTCTCGGCGATGTCGCCCAGCGTGACGTTCTCGATCCGCTCGCCAGTGATGCGGATGTAGGAACCTCCGGCACCGATCCAGACCTCCTTGTCAGCGGTAAGAACAACCTTCCCGTCCGTACTGCTGATCGTGACGTCCTTAAGCGCCGCCAACTGCAACTCATCGCCCTGCGCCTGAATCTCGACCTTCCCGCCCGCCGCGAACAGTTTCATGCCGAGTTTCTGCGCGAACAGGGACACGGCGTCGCCGGCGGCAACGGTGAAGCGCTTGACCGCGCT
>NZ_JBFTJE010000036.1:0-3045 GCF_056395265.1 Cupriavidus sp. 10L43_2 | reverse complement strand
TGTGCCGCCGATCTGTTACGGCACCACGGTGAGCGCCAGCGGCAGTGTGAGCAGCGGCAAGACGGATAGCACCTATGCATCCGTGGTGGAGCAAACCGGGCTCTATGCCGGCAAGGGCGGGTTCGATATCAACGTGGAGGGGAACACCGGCCTGAAGGGCGCGGTGATCGCGAGTACGGCGGAGAAGGACAAGAACACGCTGACCACCGGCACGCTGACAACGAGCGATATCGAGAACAAGGCCGAGTACAAGAGCGATACGTCGACGATTGCGGGGAGTTTCAGTGGCGGGCAAGGCGGCACGAGTGTTCTCCAGAACCTTGCGGATAGCTTGGCGGCGACGGCCGCTGGGAACGCTCAGAAGCCGACAGAAGGGGGCGCCGGAGGGACCACAAGGAGTGCGATTGCTGATGGGACCATCAAGATCAAAGACGCGACTGGACAACAAGAGAAGACCGGGCAGACGGCAGAAGAGACGATTGCTGCGCTGAATCGTGATACTGCCGCAGCGAATGAGAGCGTCAGCAAGATCTTCGATGAACAAAAGGTCAAGGATGAGCAAGCGTTCAAACGGTTGATGAGCGAGACCGTTCAACAGGCAGCGCCCATGCTCTACAACCAAGTGGGCAGTGCTTTGGAGAACTCCACCCCTGAAACCAAGGCCCTTGTACACGCTTTGGTGGGTGGTCTGATTTCGCAAGCACTGGGGGGCAGCTTTGCGGCGGGCGCCGCAGCAGGCGGTGCCGCATCTCTGGCAATGGAGACGTTTGGCGAAGCGTTGCTAGATGTGGACGGACTGAGCGATGCCGATCGGAAGGCCCTGGTTCAACTAGCAGGGGCTTTCGTAGGTGGGGTGGCGGGTGCCGTAGCTGGTGGGTCGCCGAATGATGCAGCAGCAGGCGCAAACGTAGGCAAGGTGGCGACGGAGAACAACTACCTGAACCATAAGCAAAAGCGTGAAAGAGCCGAGGCTCTAGCCGACTGTAAAGATGACCAGTGCGAAAAGGAAGTGCGAGACGAGTACGCGAGGAAGTGGACCGAGAATCGCGAAGACGTTGCGAACTGCTCGAGCTACGCAGAGTGCACGAGCCTGGCGCAGGAACTCCGAGCAGAGCAGAATGCTCAAGGGCAGCGTATCGCGGAACTGCAGGGAAAGGGGCCTACTAACTGGACCGAGGCGGAGCGACTAGAGTACGCGGACTTGCGCCTTGGCGACACGACCGTCAACCAGATGCGCAGCCTAGCCTTGGCTAGTGCGGCACGATATGGGGTGGACAGCTCTCTCGGCTCGCCGGAGATCGCCGATCTTATTGCCGACGTCGGGATAGGCGCTGCATCTGGCTTTGGCGCTGCAACAGGCAAGTATTCGCCCAATGCGGGATCAGTCGGTAACATGAAACAATACTTGACCGGCGATGGTTTTGGAGCAAAGTTAAACGAGTCAATTCGGAAGACATCGAAGATCTATGACGGTCAAAGTGTCTACAGAGTGACGGATGACGTTGGGCCGTATCTGAAGAAAGGCGATCAGGTGTATCTCGATGGCGATCACAAGAATCATCTGGAAGTCTTCGATAGAAACGGAAAGTCTACGTTCGTGATGAATTTGGATGGAACGCTGAATGCGGAGAAAACGCAAGCTGCTAAAGGTAGGACATTGAAATGATAAAAATTTTTCGAAAAATTAGAGACTCTTTGTGGAATTTCGCTAGTGCAAGAGGATTGTCTCCCCAGAAAATCGATGATGATTTCAATTTGAATTATTCACGAGACAATGATCAGCGTTTCACAAGTGACGTAGTAAGTTTATCTGAATTGATGCGTGTATATGACGAAGCAATGGCGGAGGGCGACCTTTTAACGGCAAGGTGCGCCCTCGTGGAGGCGCAGATATTTGCTCATAACTTGAGTAATTTCTTCTGGGACATCAAAGAGGATCTGGTAAAGGTGGCTAGTGAAAAGATCGAGGGTATCGCCGATGATCGCTGGGAATGGCCTCCTCTTCCGCAGCGATATTCTTACCCTGACAGGTATCAGTTCCGCGACGAGAAGCGGGTCGTGGATATTTTCGGGAGTAAGCAAGTGTGGAATGAATCAAGGCAGCAATGGGAAAGTATTTAACGGGAGTTCGTAGATAATTAAAATTTAGAATTCAAAGCAGATGAACGTCGTGCCGCCGGTGGCGAAAAACACCTCTCGGGGGCGGACAATGCAGTGGAATTCGAGTATAAAATAGATTAAGTATGGGTCATTATAAATGTTTCGCCACAATCGTCGCGGCCCTCTCTTTGACCGCCTGTTCTACCTACGCCCCGCTACCCATAGGTCCCGACGAACCCGTAGCCGAACTCTACGGCACAGGCAACTTTTCCATGACCAGCCCGGTCATGGACCCCAAAGGTTGCTACCAAACCAACATCCGGATCGAGAATCAGCCCTTGCAGGTTCGGGCAAACAAATCGCTGGTTATCGCGATTGACGGCTCGGTGGGGATGTATCGCTGCAGGGATATGATCAAGTTCAAGCCGCAAGCCGGTCACAAGTATGTCGTGCATGGCCTTCCTGGCCGCGATGACACAGCGCACCAGACATCGGTATTCCAGCGCGCGATCAGCGCGAACACCGGGCACTGCCATATCGAGATTCTCGATGAAACGAAAGAGGGCGATGCCCAGCGGCTTGCGGTGCAGCGCACGGAGCCAAGGCAGAAAGGCTTTGCCTGCATTACCTTTTAGTTCCGATTTCTAGCCGAGTCATCGTGGTATTCCTAAGTCCTGAAGACTTCATTGACGCATCCGCCGGGGCGGCTTTCATTTCGACACGCATAAACCATCGCATCGAAAGCCGTCAGGACACGGACGACTACCACAGCCGCGAATCGTCATCGGGCATGCAGGCCAGCATCTGTGTGCCGCCGATCTGTTACGGCACCACGGTGAGCGCCAGCGGCAGTGTGAGCAGCGGCAAGACGGATAGCACCTATGCATCCGTGGTGGAGCAAACCGGGCTCTATGCCGGCAAGGGCGGGTTCGATATCAACGTGGA
>NZ_JBFTJE010000035.1:0-3067 GCF_056395265.1 Cupriavidus sp. 10L43_2 | reverse complement strand
CGCCCGCACCCCGGACGCCCCGGCGCCAGCCACGACCGCCCCGTCCGCGCCGGCCGTGAGCCTGGTCAAGCCGGCGGCCGGCCCCACGCGCCGCGCCCGCAAGGCCGAGGGGCCCAGCAAGCTGTTCGTGCTGGACACCAACGTGCTAATGCACGACCCGAGCTCGCTGTTCCGCTTCGAAGAGCACGACATCTATCTGCCGATGATGACGCTCGAGGAGCTGGACAACCACAAGAAGGGCATGAGCGAAGTCGCTCGCAACGCGCGGATGGTCAGCCGCACGCTCGACTCGCTGGTCGGCGCCACCGACGGCGTGCTCGACGACGGCCTGCCGCTGGCCACGCTCGGCAACCGCGATGCGCAGGGCAAGCTGTTCTTCCAGACCCGCCTGAACGAGATCAAGCTGCCCGAAGGCCTGCCGCAGGGCAAGGCCGACAACCAGATTCTGGGCGTGGTCAGTGCGCTCCAGCAGCAGTTCCCGGAGCGCCAGGTCGTGCTGGTGTCGAAAGACATCAACATGCGCATCAAGGCGCGTGCGCTGGGGCTGCCGGCCGAGGACTACTTCAACGACCAGGTCCTGGAAGACAAGGACCTGCTCTACGCGGGCGTGATGCAGTTGCCCAACGACTTCTGGGCCAAGCACGGCAAGGGCGTGGAAAGCTGGCAGGACCCGAAGTCCGGCGCCATGTTCTATCGCCTGACCGGGCCGCTGGTGCCGTCGTTCCTGGTCAACCAGTTCGTCTACCTGGAACCGATGGACGGTAGCCTGCCGCTGTACGCGCAGGTCAAGGAAATCAACGGCAAGACCGCCCTGCTCCAGACCCTGAAGGACTACACCCACAACAAGAACAACGTGTGGAGCGTGGTGGCCCGCAATCGCGAGCAGAACTTCGCGCTGAACCTGCTGATGAGCCCGGACATCGACTTCGTCACGCTGCTGGGCCAGGCCGGTACCGGCAAGACGCTGCTGGCGCTGGCGTCCGGCCTGGAGCAGGTGCTGGACCAGAAGCTCTACAACGAGATCATCGTCACCCGCGCCACCGTGCCCGTGGGCGAGGACATCGGCTTCCTGCCGGGTACCGAGGAAGAGAAGATGCAGCCCTGGATGGGCGCGTTCGACGACAACCTCGAAGTCCTGCAGAAGAGCGATGACAGCGCCGGTGACTGGGGCCGAGCGGCCACGCAGGAGCTGATCCGCTCGCGCATCAAGGTCAAGAGCATGAATTTCATGCGCGGCCGCACGTTCGTGAACAAGTTCGTCATCATCGACGAGGCCCAGAACCTGACGCCGAAGCAGATGAAGACGCTGGTCACGCGGGCCGGCCCCGGTACCAAGATCGTCTGCCTGGGCAATATCGCGCAGATCGACACGCCGTACCTGACCGAGGGCTCGTCGGGCCTGACCTATGTGGTAGACCGCTTCAAGGGCTGGAGCCACAGCGGCCACGTCACGCTGGCGCGCGGCGAACGCTCGCGCCTGGCCGACCACGCGGCGGACGTTCTTTAAGTACCGCCCGCCCGGCATTGTCCGCCGGGCGGCGTTCGTCTCCCTTTTACCCGGATCCGGGCGTCCGCGTGGATGTCCGCCCATGTCGTCACGTCGCGTCGGGCTTTGGCTGACAGCCAAAGCGCGGCAGTGGCGCTATGATCGTCCGGTGTTCATGTCGATACGGAGGCGTCGATGGACAAGCCACAATCGTTCAATCCCTACCTGTCCGGCAATCCACGGACCCTGTTTTCCCGCCATTCGCGCACCACGCGGCGGCGCCGCATCCTGGCGGCCACGCTGATCGGCACGTCGCTGGTCATCGCCGCCACCTGGCGTCCGGCCCGGGCGGCCGAGGAAATGGTCATCCGCACGATGGGCCCCGTCAGCTATGTCTGCGGCGGCGTGGCGGAGGATGAGCGCGCCAAACTGACCGAGCAGGAGAAGAACTTCAACATGGGCATCCTGTTCACACAGGGCCCGAATGGCGAATTTTTGTCGGAAGTTGACGTCAATCTGACACGCGACGGCCAGCCGGTGGCCAATTTCAAGGCTGGCGGCCCCCGCTGCCTCATACGTGCGCCCGAAGGCAGCTACAATATCGAAGCGACCTATAAGGGTCAGGCCAAGTCCATGAAGATCAGCACCGGCACGCGCAACGCCCAGCTTCGCTGGTGATGCATTAACAATGCGCTAACCGCGCTGCACCGCGGACGGACGCGTGACCCGGCAACCGAACAAAAAGAAGGATGCCGCAGCGCCCGCTTCGCCTTTTCTCTCTCAATGCCTCCGGCACCGCCGCCCTCGCGGTGAGTGCCGCCGCGCTGCTACTGGCCGCCTGCGCCGGCGGGCCGCCGCCCCGGCAGGGTTCGTCCGTGCCCCGGGCACCCGGCAAACCGATGATCGACCCGAGCGCCGGACTTGAGGAAATCTCGATCCAGGCGATGTCGCTGGTCGGCACCCCCTACCGCTACGGCGGCAACACCCCCGATTCCGGTTTCGATTGCAGCGGCCTGGTTCGCTACGTGGTGCAGCGCGCCGCCAACGTGAACCTGCCCCGCACGACCGAGCAGATGGGCCAGCGCGGTTCGTCGCTGGACCGCAGCCAGGTGGCCTCCGGCGACCTCGTGTTCTTCAACACCACGGGACGCGCCAATTCCCACGTAGGCATCTATGTCGGCCAGAACCGCTTCGTCCATGCGCCCGCCACCGGTGGCACGGTGCGGCTCGAGGACATGGGCAAGTCTTATTGGGCCTCCCGCTACAACGGCGCCCGCCGCGTGGTGGCAGCTAGTAATTTGCCGATGACGCCGGCGCCCGCCCCAGAAGCCCCCTCGCCCGCCCCTGCGCCCACCCAGGAAGACGACGACCCCATCGCCGCCTTCGCCCGGCAATAGTCGTCTAGTAAAAGGCGTAAAAAAAGCCAGAGCGATGTGAACTGACCCCCAGAAGTTGGACGGTTGATGGCTAGGCCGGAAAGGGCTGAGTCCTGTATTGCACGGGACTCAGCCCTTTTAGTTTGAGCTTGATGCGGTCATGATTGTAGTAGTGAATGTATTGGCGCAGTCCATCCTGCAGTTG
>NZ_JBFTJE010000034.1:0-5347 GCF_056395265.1 Cupriavidus sp. 10L43_2 | reverse complement strand
TCCGTCTCCATTCGCTCGGCGACGTAGAGATGGGCCTTTGTGACGGCGATCGTAAATTTCGCCGTGTCCCTGAAAGGATTAAAGCTGGTCATATAGCGCACCCCAAAGAACGTCTTGCCGCCATCGGTCGAATAAAGCAGGGACGTGGTACATCCGCGGTCACTGCAGGCCGTTCTCGGAGGCGCTGAGGAAGGGATCGCGATGTTCTGACCAGTCGGGTCGGCATTGATGAGCCTGCCCTGAAAGTTCTCGATGCCTTCGCGACCAAGCCTTTGGCGGATGCCTTGCTTCGTGTCGTTGTAGTACGTCACGCCATGATGGCAGTCGAGATAGTTTTCCAGCGTCACGAAACGGTGGTCGTCAATGCGGTAGATGACCTGCGGGGGAACGTCATAGACAGCATCCTCTGGGGGGCCGACATACGGGGGTGGCGTGGCACAGCCGAACAGCAGGGTGATGCCAAGCACGGTGGCAAGGAAAGTGAGTCGCGTCATAGTTCTCTCCGTTTGATTCGTTCGGCCTGCGCGCGGCTGATCTCATCGGCCACGGTCTCACCGTCGATGAGGGATGGCATCGCAGGCGTCGCCAGATCGCCGGTGATGAAGTAGGCATCGCGTAACGAAATCCAGTCGGCTTCCTGCATCAGTTGTGTCCAGAAACGGACGTCCTTGAACGCGTTGCAAAAACCGATGGGCAGGTCATAGGCGACTACCCGCTTCATGAACTCGGCGTGTCCCGGCAAGGAGCTATGATCAGTCGGTTCGGGCTGGTGCTGTTCGATGCGCTTCCGCATTTCATCCGGCGTCTCGATCCTGCGGTACGGTCGACCGTCGTGGTAGATGTCCGGTTCGTCGTGATACTTCTCTGGCTGATAGATCGACGCTAGATACGGGTAGGTCTTGTCGCGGTACTCGCCCCTGTCGGGGTCGAATTCCCCCCATTTCCGGGCCCGATGCTTCGGATCGTCAAAGTAAGTTGTCTCCTCCGCCGTCAGCGGATTCGGCACGGCCTCCGCATTGATCGTCACCATCTGATTCTTGTTCGGCACCGCCCACAGCTTCATCATGCCGCCCAGCACGCCGCGATTGCCGTCCCAGAAGTCGTCCGGCTTGACGCCGGGAGGCGGGTCGGCAATCGGCGGCAGCGAGCCGAACTTCTTTTCGCCCGGCGCGTCGCCGCAAGGCGTTCCGCGGGCAAGCATCCGCTGCTTCACGGTGTCGCCAAGCTCTTCCAGTAGCGCGTGGCCCACCCCTTGCCATCCGATGCTCTGCAAGGCGGTGCAGCCCATCACCCGATCGTGCGGGCTGAAGTACACGTACAGGCGTCCGTGGTTATCCCGTTCGGGGACCCCGAAATGATTCGCAAGATCGGGGCGCCAGAAATTCATGTCCTCGGTGGCGCCCACTTGTAGCCGCTCGATTTGTGCGTCGGTGAGCGCGCGCTTGTCCTGCCTGATCCGGTTGGCGATGTTGCGGAAGGTATTGATGCGCGCGCGCTCGGTCGGCCGCTCACTGCCGCAGGTCAGGGCGTCCGTGATCTTGTCGTCCAGCGCGAATGGCGCGTTCATGACCATTAGCGCGTCCGGTGCACGTGTCTCGCATAGCGCGGTGGCGGCCATCGCAATCATCGTTCCCTGGCTGTGCGAGCAAACTGTGACGGTGTCGTCGGGCGAATGCCGGCGGATACTGTCGATGAGCCTAGCCAGTCGCTGCGCGGCATGGGCGTAGTAGGTGCGGGACGGCGCATCCTGTAGCTGTCGCTCGGTCTCTGTATTGAGCGCCTGCATGTCGACGCCGAGCACGTGACGACGGAATCCCGCTTCGCTCCAGAGTTGTTGCAGATTGTTCGTTCCGTTTTGGAACGGACCGCCGCCCCAGAACCAGGGACTGTCGACACGAACACATTCGGGTGCCCAGTAGTCAGCGCCTGCAAAGTTCCGTAGCGGCACCTGATATGCGTTTTCCCGGCCGTCCTTGGGCCGATAGCCCCAATAGAACCGGATCACGGGCGAATTTCCTTGCCATGTCGGGTCAAGGCGGCGAGCGATGCCCTTATCCGTATCGGGGTCTATGCTGACGTAACGATTGGCGATCAGCCGCGTAGCGTCTGTGCGATTCAACCGCTGATTCAACCCCTCACACAATGCCGCCTCCGCCCCGTCGTACCACTCCCCTTCCGAGTTCACGCCATGCACGAAGATAATCACCCCCGGCAGGTGCGGAGGAATCTGCGCCTCGGCCCGCACTTCGAAGCTCTCCGGGGTGAGGTAGGACTCCCAATACGGCTGACCATGCGCGTCGCGCTGCATGGGGACAACGCGTGTTGCGGTCTGAAGTTTGCGGCCAGCCGGTCCCTCGTCAGGTAGCGGTGCGGGCTGGGTTGACGTCGTTGTGGCGTTCATCGGGTCAGGGCTCATGGCAGGATGGAGCGCAGGTACGCTTTTCGGTCGAAGTCGCGAAGCACGAGTTCCGCAATCGCGAGATCGGCTGGCGACAGCGCGCCGGACAGATAGCGATCCCTCAGCGTCGCAGCATCCGGCACGGACGCCATCGATGCCGCCAGCACGCAGTTGAGATCCGTCCCGCAATCGATACCCGCATTGCGGTACATATCCAGGACGTTGGCATAGCAGGCCAGCGGCGCGTCGGCCCCCACACGCTCCCGTAGCATGCAGCGCAACGCGGATAGCACCGGATCCCAACGAAGCATGACGAACGCGGCATCGATATCGGCCAGCGCTCCGGCAAGGTCATGCCGCCGCGCGCGCAAACTGGAGCGCATCAGCAACGACGGAACGTGGGCCGCATCCTTGCGCAGAGCGCGGTCCAGCAGAGCTTCCGCCCTGGCATAGCGGTTCGCGTCGCTTCCGACGATCAGCGATGCCGCCTCGCCTTGCAGGGCTTCCGGGTCGGCTTCTTGGCGGCTACCGCAGCCATACACGGCAATGCTCCAGCACATCAGGACAACAATCAGGCTTCCCCGCATGGGCAGTCTCCTATTTCGAGCCGTTGGCTCGCACAATGTCGATCGGGATAACAAGCGAGCCGCGGGGCGGCACGGGCACCGCCCGGCCTTCGACGGCCTCGTAGACGTAGCCGCCCCGCAGGACCAGTTCCACGGTGCCGTGGATGCCGGGAAGAGGCAGCGGCAAGCAGGCATTGCCGATGGGCAGGTGGTCATCGGCAGGCCATGCTGCGGGTCCGGCGTCAGTGGAAAGCGGCACCTCGCCCCCTTCGTTGCCGTCGAGGCGCAAGGCCGCTGTCGCGAAGAAGAGTGTCTTGCCCGTTCGCCCGGCACCGGAGTAACCCATGGCGCTGACCCAGATCGAATCGGGAGATTGGAGGCGCAGCTCGCCTCGAATGTTGAATGACCCATGCACGCCAACCCCTTCGACCAGAAGGTAGGCAACTTGCCGGATCAGATAGGTGGACTGAGCGAGCCGATACTTGGCGGTGGCGGATGCCTGTCGCGGATCCGCCGAGGGATCGGGCAGCCCGGAGGCGACGCGGGACACCGCGCTTCCGCCATCCTGCGCGGGTAGCAGCGTCATCCCCTGTGCGACCACCTCCCTCGCCACCGTCGTTTCGCCGGACGCATTGGTCACCCCCTCAATCTCACGACCACTCGCGAGCCGGATCTTGTACGGTTGGCCGGCGAGGGGCTGTCTGGTCAGCTGGTCGGTCAGGATGAAGCGTTCATCGTTACGGCTGACCGTCTGCCCGAACTTGGGCAGCGGCAATGACAACGCGCCGGGGTCGAACTTCTTCACTTCGATGAGCTTCAGGATGAGGTTGCCGGCGCCCCCGATCTCGACGTCATCGCCATGCACCTTGATGTACGCGCTGCCGCCCCCGCCGATCACCACGCCGTTGGCGGCATTGGCGGTTAGCGTCCCGTCGGCGCTGGTCAGCTTCATTTCCTTGTCGGACACAAGTTCCACCGCATCGGACTGGGCCTGGATCGACACCTTGCCGCGTGCGGCAAAGAGCTTGATGCCGAGCTTGTGCGCAAACAGCGACAGCACGCCGCTTGCCGCGACCGCCACGTTTGCGAGGGCGCTGAGATTGAAGCCGGCCGAAGTCGCGATGCTGACGTCCTTGCCGGCTGCGATCTCGATGCGCTCGGGCGTGACGGCGGCGATGCCCGCGGGCGCGGACAAGACCATCACGGCCTCCTTCAACTCCGCCATGCTCTCCTTGAGCCACCGATTTTCCGCGTGCAGATCGGCGATCTCGGCCTTGGCCATGCGCGCGGCATCTGCCAACCCCTCGGCCTGGGCGAGTGCTACCTGGAGTTGGCCGAGTGCCGCCTGCATGTCCAATTGCTGGCCGTTCGCCTTCGGCTGGTCATCGGCGGTGATCAACAGCCCCTTGCCGCCTCGAATGGCGCCCCAGCCGGACGTCCTGAGTTCGAACCCTTCCCCTCGCCGCTTCCACTTTCCATCCACCATGTGGCCAAGCGTCAGCTGGCTCTTGCCGGAATGCTCGGTGGACAGCTTGACGTGCTCCTGCCCCTCCCAGTCCTCGAATTCGATTTTGTTGTCACTCTGCGTACGGATCACGTTCCGGGACAGCCAGCGGTCCTGATTAGTAATCAGGTCGGTCTGGCGGCTGTTGTGGTGGACGTGGGCGATATACGGCTTGTTGGGATTCCCATCCCGAAACGCGATAGCCGCTTCGGTGCCGTCGATCAGCGGAAAGTGAAATCCTGTTTGCAGCGCCCCGGCAAACGGCTTGGCCAATCGCAGCGGCACGCATTCGCCACCGCCGGGCCAGTCCTCGAAATCGAAGTCGAAACGGACGGTGTAATAACCCTGCTGGGTCAGGTAGGCATATTGATATTGGCTCGGGGAGGTAATGCGCGCACTCAGCGTGCCCTGGATCTTCGGCCACTTGGCCTCGTCCAGCGGCAGCCGGAACCGTCGATCCGATGGGATCGATTTGAAGGTATTCCGATACGCCGCATCGCGCGCGCCGGTGTGGACAACCTCGGTGATGACCTGCCCATTCGGCGCGTCGGCCAGCGCAAGGTCCATCCGCAGGATTCGCGCCGGACGCAGTTCCAGCACATTGCTCTCGCCTTCATAGACCACCTGGGAAGCCATCGCCGCCTCATGCCGAAGCTGGGCTTCCCATTTGGCGCCTTCGAAATCCAGGTGATGGGTGCCGAAGACATACGGCTGGCCGTAGGTGGTCTTGTCCTTGCGCGCGACGTTGGCTTCGCCCTTCAGCGGCTCCCACGCCAGGTCGGGGTTGTAGTCCGCCACGAGGAACGATGCGGGGACGGTTCTAGCAATAGTACGAAGGCCGATGACCGCTTCGACACCAGCCTCCAATCCCGCCGTCTC
>NZ_JBFTJE010000033.1:2500-5376 GCF_056395265.1 Cupriavidus sp. 10L43_2 | reverse complement strand
GGATGGGAAAAGGTCCGCGCGCTGCTTACAAAACTGCAATTCATTTGGCTTTGCCACATCCCTACGCCAGCGTTAACTAACAGGTTCAAAGGGTCAGAACAAAACGTTCACTCTCAGCTTTAATGCTCCCCTTGTGGTCATCAAGTATTTAGTTCAATCTTACTATACAAGAAAATATACCAAACCACAAGACTGCATTCTTTCTATAGAAGAGAAACTGAAATAAGTAAGAAAGAAAATAAACGGAGACTTTTTTTAAAAAACTATTGTCATACTTTCAAAAGGGTGTTATATTATTAAACGTCGCTGATGAACAGCAGACAACAACAAAAAGCTTCAAAACGACTTRAAAAAAGTTRTTGACATAAAAGAAGCTGAGTGGTAAGATAATAAAGCTGCTTCRACAAGCGGTAATGATCTTTGAAAACTAAACAAGACAAAACGTACCTGTTAATTCAAAGTTTTAAATAAATCGCACAGCGATGTGCGTAGTCAGTCAAACTACTTTATCGGAGAGTTTGATCCTGGCTCAGGACGAACGCTGGCGGCGTGCCTAATACATGCAAGTCGAGCGGACAGATGGGAGCTTGCTCCCTGATGTTAGCGGCGGACGGGTGAGTAACACGTGGGTAACCTGCCTGTAAGACTGGGATAACTCCGGGAAACCGGGGCTAATACCGGATGGTTGTTTGAACCGCATGGTTCAGACATAAAAGGTGGCTYCGGCTACCACTTACAGATGGACCCGCGGCGCATTAGCTAGTTGGTGAGGTAACGGCTCACCAAGGCGACGATGCGTAGCCGACCTGAGAGGGTGATCGGCCACACTGGGACTGAGACACGGCCCAGACTCCTACGGGAGGCAGCAGTAGGGAATCTTCCGCAATGGACGAAAGTCTGACGGAGCAACGCCGCGTGAGTGATGAAGGTTTTCGGATCGTAAAGCTCTGTTGTTAGGGAAGAACAAGTGCCGTTCAAATAGGGCGGCACCTTGACGGTACCTAACCAGAAAGCCACGGCTAACTACGTGCCAGCAGCCGCGGTAATACGTAGGTGGCAAGCGTTGTCCGGAATTATTGGGCGTAAAGGGCTCGCAGGCGGTTTCTTAAGTCTGATGTGAAAGCCCCCGGCTCAACCGGGGAGGGTCATTGGAAACTGGGGAACTTGAGTGCAGAAGAGGAGAGTGGAATTCCACGTGTAGCGGTGAAATGCGTAGAGATGTGGAGGAACACCAGTGGCGAAGGCGACTCTCTGGTCTGTAACTGACGCTGAGGMGCGAAAGCGTGGGGAGCRAACAGGATTAGATACCCTGGTAGTCCACGCCGTAAACGATGAGTGCTARGTGTTAGGGGGTTTCCGCCCCTTAGTGCTGCAGCTAACGCATTAAGCACTCCGCCTGGGGAGTACGSTCGCAAGASTGAAACTCAAAGGAATTGACGGGGRCCCGCACAAGCRGTGGAGYATGTGGTTTAATTCGAAGCAACGCGAAGAACCTTACCAGGTCTTGACATCCTCTGACAATCCTAGAGATAGGACGTCCCCTTCGGGGGCAGAGTGACAGGTGGTGCATGGTTGTCGTCAGCTCGTGTCGTGAGATGTTGGGTTAAGTCCCGCAACGAGCGCAACCCTTGATCTTAGTTGCCAGCATTCAGTTGGGCACTCTAAGGTGACTGCCGGTGACAAACCGGAGGAAGGYGGGGATGACGTCAAATCATCATGCCCCTTATGACYTGGGCTACACACGTGCTACAATGGRCAGAACAAAGGGCAGCGAAACCGCGAGGTTAAGCCAATCCCACAAATCTGTTCTCAGTTCGGATCGCAGTCTGCAACTCGACTGCRTGAAGCTGGAATCGCTAGTAATCGCGGATCAGCATGCCGCGGTGAATACGTTCCCGGGCCTTGTACACACCGCCCGTCACACCACGAGAGTTTGTAACACCCGAAGTCGGTGAGGTAACCTTTATGGAGCCAGCCGCCKAAGGTGGGACAGATGATTGGGGTGAAGTCGTAACAAGGTAGCCGTATCGGAAGGTGCGGCTGGATCACCTCCTTTCTAAGGATTTTAACGGAATATAAGACCTTGGGTCTTATAAACAGAACGTTCCCTGTCTTGTTTAGTTTTGAAGGATCATTCGATTCTTCGAGATAATGTTCTTTGAAAACTAGATAACAGAAGTAATTCACATTCAATTGTAATGCAAGAAATCACGTAGTGATTCTTTTTAACGGTTAAGTTAGAAAGGGCGCACGGTGGATGCCTTGGCACTAGGAGCCGATGAAGGACGGGACGAACACCGATATGCTTCGGGGAGCTGTAAGYAAGCTTTGATCCGRAGATTTCCGAATGGGGAAACCCACCACTCGTAATGGAGTGGTATCCATATCTGAATACATAGGATATGAGAAGGCAGACCCGGGGAACTGAAACATCTAAGTACCCGGAGGAAGAGAAAGCAAATGCGATTCCCTGAGTAGCGGCGAGCGAAACGGGAYCAGCCCAAACCAAGAGGCTTGCCTCTTGGGGTTGTAGGACACTCTGTACGGAGTTACAAAGGAACGAGGTAGATGAAGAGGTCTGGAAAGGCCCGCCATAGGAGGTAACAGCCCTGTAGTCAAAACTTCGTTCTCTCCWGAGTGGATCCTGAGTACGGCGGAACACGTGAAATTCCGTCGGAATCCGGGAGGACCATCTCCCAAGGCTAAATACTCCCTAGTGACCGATAGTGAACCAGTACCGTGAGGGAAAGGTGAAAAGCACCCCGGAAGGGGAGTGAAAGAGATCCTGAAACCGTGTGCCTACAAGTAGTCAGAGCCCGTTAACGGGTGATGGCGTGCCTTTTGTAGAATGAACCGGCGAGTTACGATCCCGTGCA
>NZ_JBFTJE010000032.1:0-7794 GCF_056395265.1 Cupriavidus sp. 10L43_2 | reverse complement strand
GGGGTGCGGGGGCTGGGGCCGGGGCAGGCGATGCCTTGGCCGGCAGCGCAGGCGCTGCCGGACGGCTGATGGCCCGCACACGGGCGGGGGCCGGCGCAGCCAGGGCCGGGGTCTTTGCCGGGAGCTTGGCCGGGGCGGCCATGCGCGGCGCGGCCGTCATCACGGCCTGGGGCGCGCGCGCCTCGGGGGCGCGCACGCCGCCCAGGTCGAAGCGCGCCACCTCGGACACCAGCCCGCCGGCCTGCTGCATCAGGCTCTCGGCCGCCGCGCTGGCCTGCTCCACCAGCGCCGCGTTCTGCTGCGTCACCGATTCCATCTGGGTAATCGCCAGGCTGACCTGCTCGATGCCGGCGGTCTGCTCCTCGCTGGCCGCGCTGATCTCGCCCATGATGTCGGTCACACGACGCACGGCGCCGACGATGTCGTCCATGGTCTTGCCGGCCACTTCCACCTGCTTGGCGCCGTCCTGCACCTGGCGCACCGAGCTGTTGATCAGTTCGCCGATCTCCTTGGCTGCCGACGACGAGCGCTGCGCCAGGCTGCGCACCTCGGCCGCCACCACGCTGAAGCCCCGGCCCTGCTCGCCGGCGCGGGCCGCTTCCACGGCGGCGTTCAGCGCAAGGATGTTGGTCTGGAAGGCGATGCCCTCGATCACGCTGATGATCTCGGCCACGCGTGCGGAGGATTTCGAGATGCCATCCATGGTGTCGACCACGCTGCGCACCACCCGGCCGCCTTCCGTGGCCACATCCGAGGCGTTGACCGCCAGCTGGTTGGCCTGGCGGGCGTTCTCGGCGTTCTGGCGCACCGTGGAGGTCAATTCCTCCATCGACGCGGCGGTCTCCTCGAGCGAGGCCGCCTGCTGCTCGGTCCGCTGGGAGAGATCGGTATTGCCACTGGAAATCTCGCGCGCTGCCGTGTCGATCGAGCCGGCGGCCTGCTGGATGCCGCGTACCAGCACGCCAAGCTGGCCGAAGGCGCGTTCCATCGCGCCAAGCATGCGGCCCATCTCATCCTGGGTGCGCACGGCGATGGCGTGGCCCAGGCGGCCCTGGGCGAGCGCCTCGGCGGCGTCCAGCGCCTGGCCGGCCGGGCGCGTCACCGAGCGGGTGATGGCCAGGCCCAGCAGCGCGGCGATCGCGGCGGCGGCGGCCGCCAGGCCGATCAGCAGGTTGCGGGCAAAGACATAGTGGTCGGAAGCCTCGGCCACGGCGTCGATGGCCATCTTCCGGCCAGACGCGGCGGCTTCGTCGAGTTTGTCGAAATAGGCGCCCTGCGCCGCCGGCAGCGTCACGATCAGGCCGGCGCGGGCGCTATTGAAGTCGCCACCGCGCAGTTGTTGCATGACGAGGTCGAGCTGGCCGTTGTAGGTGGTCCGGGTCTGGTTGAGCTGCTCGAACATGGCCTTGGACTCGGCCCGGCCACTGGCCTCGATGATCTTGGCCAGGGTTTCCAGGCTGGCGCGCATCTCGTCGCGCAGCTTGTTCACCTTGTCGATGTTCTGGGCGGCCAGCGCCGGATCCTCGGTCAGCGTGGCGTCGCGCACCAGCACACCGATCTGCAGCGCCCCTTCCTTCACGTGGTTCAGGTCGATGACGCGCAGCAGGCGCTGCTCCACCGCCTGGTGCATCGCATCGTTCATCCCGCGCAGCGCCGTCACGCCCACGGCCGCTACGGCCGCCAGCAGCAACGCCACCGCACAGAATGCCAGGGACAGTCGTGCCCCGATACCCATGTTTCGCAAGCCCATCTCAGCGTACCTTTCTCTCTTTTTCGATGTTGGATGTACGTCTAGCGTCCACCGGAATCCGGGTGTCGCCATCAGCGCTATCGGGCAGGCCGGTGCGCTTCTTGAGCGGAAAATCGAAATAGGGGGAAAAGTGCCGGCAGTTCGTCAAATTGCCGCGTCAACGACTGGCGTCTAATCTGTTCCGGGCACTCCGGCCCGGCCGATCACGGCCACTGCGGCAACAGACCGCGACGAAACGACGAGGGCAAAAAAAAGAAGCCCACGCGCGGGGTGCTCGTAGGCTTTCAGGACTGCTGTGAAAGACCGGGGGTAAACCGGTCCGAACCCCGGAATATAAACCTGCTTACATGAGGTGTAAATGAGGCTTCTATCAGGGAATGCCCTGATGGCGGCTGTAACGAATTGAGCACTTTCGCGTTCCATGTCATGCCATGCCGCACATTCGGGCATATCGGCAGTTATCGGCAGCGTCCCAGAAAGCTTTAGTGCGAGCGGATTGCGACCCAAACGTTGCTTTTCTGTCAGGCGCCGACCACGAAGGTGCTACTTCAATCACACCGACTGCATCAATAAAATAAATAGAGCTTTACCTCTAGGCATTGTTCGCGGGCCAACTTTGTCAACACTTGTAAAACTTTGTTACCCTCCCGGCTGAAGTATTCCCCTTCTCTCCTCGCAAGGCCGGCCGAATTGCTCGGCCGGATGGCGCCATTCAACCGTTCGGTGTGCGCGCCCGTTAACGTGATGAAGGTGAGCCCCTGCCCCGGCTCCGAGAGCGAATGTTTCATATCTCGCCGGGATCAGGGCGCGCCATCCGTCACTTTTAGTGCGACCTCGATCCATGCGCCTGGTCCTCGGACCGTTGACCGCCGCCAGAACCCTCGCGGGCTCTTCCGGAGAAGTTGTGAAGCAGGAAAAAAAGGTTCCCCGTCCCAGCCGAAAGTTGCAGCATCTGCACTTTGCGGCCCACAGCGCCAGCCGCAATACCGTCATCGTGCACCTCTCGAATGGCACGCGGCTGACCGGGATCGTGCTGGCCTCGGACAATTACATGATTCTGCTGGGCAAAACGGGCGAGGATCCCATGCCCACGGTGGTCTACAAGCGCGCCATTACCGTGGTGACGCCGGCGCACGCGCCGGAAGCCGACGCAGCGGTGCTGGACGCCGAGGCGTCGCCGGATTTTGTGCGTCTATATATACCGCGCACCCGCAAGCGCCGCTGACGCCGCCAGGCCGGCCTGCGCCGGCGGCGCCCCGCCCATTCCCCGGGCCGGCCGCCATCCGCAATAACGCCGGGGGTTCCGGGCAGCGCCCGCAAACTCTCGCAAAGATCACTCTAAAGTCTCCTACCGCCCTGTCGATAACCCTTGCAACGGAGGCACTCTACGCCCTGCAACGCAGGCAGCCAACGTTACGGCACCCGCCGGAATGCCTAAAACATTGCATATAGGAGTCGTACCATGGCGCAAGTCATCAACACCAACATTCTGTCGCTGCAAACGCAGAGCAACCTGAACACGTCGCAATCGTCGCTGAACACCGCGATCCAGCGCCTGTCGTCGGGCCTGCGCATCAACAGCGCCAAGGACGATGCTGCTGGTCAAGCCATCGCCAACCGCTTCACCGCCAACATCAAGGGCCTGACGCAAGCTTCGCGTAACGCCAACGACGGTATCTCGATCGCGCAAACGACCGAAGGCGCCCTGAGCGAAGTCAACAACAACCTGCAACGTATCCGTGAACTGTCGGTGGAAGCCGCCAACGGTACGAACTCGGGTTCGGACCTGAAGTCGATCCAGGACGAAATCAAGCAACGTCTGTCGGAAATCGACCGCGTGTCGGCTCAGACCCAGTTCAACGGTGTCAAGGTTCTGGCCAAGGACCAGAACATGTCGATCCAGGTTGGCGCCAACGACAGCGAAACCATCTCGATCGCCCTGAAGGAAATCACCTCGAAGACCCTGGGCGTCGCTGGTTTCAGCGTTGCCGGCCCGCAAGGTGCCACGGCTTCGATCGGTTCCGCCGCCGCTCAAACGGCTCTGGGTTCCGCTACCCCGGTGACGGCTGCTTCGGCAACCGGCATCGCCGCCGCTGACATCCAGCGCGCTCTGGGCCTGAACACCTCGGCAGCCATCAACTCGCAATCCGTCGTGACGGATTCGAAGGGCAACTGGTTCGTGCAAGTGAGCATGACCGGCCTGACCGCCGCCGACGACGCCGCTCTGTCCTCGAAGGGCCTGGCTGGCAACGGTACGGCTACCTCGACGACGATGTACATCGCCGTCAAGCCGAGCGACGCTTCGGTGTCGGGTTCCACCGCCGGCTTCACGATCAAGGGCGCTTCGCTGCAAGCTTCGGACTTCCAACAAGCTGCCACGGTTGACCCGCTGAAGACGCTGGACTCCGCACTGGCTTCGGTTGACAGCCTGCGTTCGAGCCTGGGTGCTGTGCAAAACCGCTTCGAGTCGACGATCAACAACCTGAGCACGACGGTGAACAACCTGTCGGCTTCGCGTTCGCGCATCGAAGACGCTGACTACGCAACGGAAGTGTCGAACATGACCCGCGCGCAGATCCTGCAACAAGCTGGTACCTCGGTGCTGTCGCAAGCGAACCAGACCACGCAAAACGTGCTGTCGCTGCTGCGTTAATCGCCGCGCCGCAAGAAGGCCGGGCCGCAAGGCCCGGCTTTTTTGCCGGAATGTTTTGCAGGCAGCCCACTGCCTGCAAAGCGTTTCAACCGAGCAGAACCCCTCGCCTCACCGGACGGAGCAAACCATGGCAACTCCCAATCCCGTTTCCACTCCGGCGGCCCGCATTCCCGCCGACACCGTGGCCATCGCGCCGGCTTCCGCCGCCCCGACCGCCACGGTAAAAGCCGTTCGCCCGTCGCATGAAGCCGACCGCGCGGACACCCGGCCCGCCGCCGATGCGCCTGAAAACACCGCCACCGCGGTGCAGGAGCTGGTGGACGTGCTGAAGACCACCTCCATTGGCCTGCGCTTCGCCATCGACGACCAGACGCACCGCGTCATCACCACGGTTTTCGACAAGGAGACGGGCGAGATCATCCGGCAAATGCCGAATGAAGACGTTGTGCGCCTGGCGCGCGCGATCGACAAGCTCCAGGGCCTGTTCGTGAGCCACGCCGTCTGACCTCTGCAATCACCCAGTTGAAGACAAATAACAATAGGTAGAACAGTCATGGCAATCTCTTCCATCGGTATCGGTTCCAACCTCGAGCTGCAAACGCTGCTCGACAAGCTCCAGGCAGCGGAAGAACTTCCGCTCACGCAGATCAACAACCAGGCCAAGAGCTACCAGGCCAAGCTGTCCGGCTACGGCACCATCAAGAGCGTGCTGGATGCCTATTCGGCCGCCGCCAAGACGCTGAACACCGCCGCCACGTGGAGCGCCGTCAAGGCCGCCGTGGGCTCGGATAGCGTGCTCAGCGCCGCCACCGACGCTACCGCCGTGGCAGGCAGCTACAACATCAACGTGTCCTCGCTGGCCGCCGCGCAATCGCTGGTCTCGAAGTCGGTGGCCGACAAGACCGCTGCCATCGGCGGCGGCACCATCACGGTGGACTTCGGCGCCGACCTCGCCACGGGCGGCACGCCCACCAGCACCAAGACGGTGACGATCGGCTCCGATACCTCGCTGGAAGGCATCCGCGACTCGATCAACAAGGCCAATATCGGCGTCACCGCCAGTATCATCAACGACGGCAGCGGCACGCCCTACCATATTGTGCTGACGTCCAACAAGACCGGCACCCAGTCCGGCATGCGTATCAGCGCCAGCGACAGCGCCGTGAGCGACATCGTGGCCTATGACCCGGCCGTGGCCACGCAGCCGAACGGCATGTCCGAGAAGGTGGCCGCTGCCAACGCCACGCTGAAGATCAACGGTATCGACGTCACCAGCCAGAGCAACACCGTGCAGGGCGCGGCCCAGGGCGTGACCCTGACGCTGAAGTCCACCGGCACCACGACCATGAACGTGACGCGCGACGATGCGTCGATCAAGGCCAGCGTGCAAGGCTTTGTCACCGCGTACAACAACATCCTGTCGGCCGTCGGCTCGCTGACCACGTTCGACACCGATGCCGGCACGGCTGGCGCACTGAACGGCGACGGCACGCTGCGCAATATCGCCACGCGCCTGCGCTCGATGCTGACCACCCCGATGTCCGACGGCAACGGCGGCTCGGTCACGCTGTCCGATCTCGGCATCGAGTTCAACGTGACCACCGGCAACGCTGGCAAGCTGGAAATCGACGACGACAAGCTGAACAAGGCGCTCTCGGACAACTTCCAGGACCTGACCAAGTTCTTCTCGGGTGTGGATGGTTCGGCCGGTATGGGCAAGACCATCACCGACTATGTCGACTCGCTGAACGGCACCTCCGGCGCACTGACGGCAGCCACCGACGGCATCACCGCCACGCTGAAGGATCTGGAAGACAAGTACACGGCGACGCAGGACCGCGTCACGTCGACGATGGACCGTTACCGCGCGCAGTTCACGCAGCTGGACCTGCTGGTGTCGAAGCTGAACCAGACCAGCAGCTACCTGACGCAGCAGTTCGCGGCCATGAACGGCACCAGCAGCAAGTAAGTCACCGGAGTTCACCATGTTCGCGCGCCAAGCCATCAATGCCTATGCCCAGGTCGGTGTACAGACCGGGGTCATGAGCGCCAGCCCGCACAAGCTGATCGCGATGCTGTACGACGGCGCCCGCTCGGCCATCGCCCGTGCCAGGTTCCACCTGGACAATGGCGAGCTGGAGGCGCGCGGCAATGCCATCTCCAAGGCTATCAACATCATCGACAACGGGCTGCGCGCGGTGCTGGACCACGAGGCGGGCGGGGAAATCTCCGCCAACCTCGAATCGCTGTACGAATACATGACCCGTCGCCTGATGCTGGCCAACCTGCGCGGCGACGCTACCCTGCTGTCGGAAGTGGATGCCCTGCTCGAGAATCTTGCCTCGGCCTGGACCGCCATCGACCCGGCAGCGCCCACTGACGCCGAGCCCGCTGCACCGACCGCCATCACGCAGCCGGCCCTGCAGGAATCCTGAGATGTTCGATATGTCCCCCATCGTCAGAAGCTACGAAGAGCTGCTGGTGCTCTCGGAGCAGATGCTCGAAGCCGCGCGCGCGTCCAACTGGGATGCGCTCAACGATCTCCAGCAGGTCTACATGGCCGAAGTGGATCGCCTGCGCCTGCTCGACCACACCAAGCCGTTCTCCGACAACGAACGCCTGCGCCGCTTCCAGTTGCTGGAGCGCATCCTGGCCTACGACGCCCGGATCCGCGACCTGACCATGCCGCGCCTGGCCCAGTTGGGCGAACTGCTGAACAGCTCGCGCCGCAAGCTCGAGTTGTCCGCCGCCTACGGCGCCGCCGCCTGAATCCACTGCCCTTCCGTGCTTGCGGAAGGGATCGACCGACGCGTATCACGTCCATCGCCATCCGCTGACACGCGCCCATGACTGGCATCCAAATCCCGGCGGCCCTGGTGCCCCACGCTGCACCGGACACGCAACTCTCGCGCCCGGCGCTGGCCATCGACAAGCTCGCGGCGCTGATGCCGGTGCACGACGTCTCGCAGGGCGACGTGCAGTCGTCCACGGGCGAGACCGTCCAGGCCCGGCCGCCCAGCGCGGTCGGCCCCGGCGCCATGGACGCGCGCGGCAACGCGCTGACCACCTCCACGCGCGAGACCCTGAGCTTCGCGGCGCGCGCCATCCTCGACCTGTTCGAATCGGGCGATGCGCAGCCGCTGCAGACGCGCGCCCCGCTGCTGGCCACCGCGCCCGGCGCGGGCAACGCGTCGGCGGCCACGCTGTCCGCCGCGCTCGCCACGCTGGTCGACCAGAGCGGCCTGTTCTACGAATCGCATGTGGCGCAATGGGTAGTGGGCCAGCGCCCGCTGTCGGCCCTGCTGCAGGAGCCGCAGGCCGGCCTGCGCCAGCCCGCCCCGCCGGCCCAGACGGCCCCGCCCGCCGCGACGCCACCGCAGCAGCCCGCGCC
>NZ_JBFTJE010000031.1:0-37274 GCF_056395265.1 Cupriavidus sp. 10L43_2 | reverse complement strand
GATGCAGATCATCGAGAACAAGAACGGCGTGGCCAGCGGCAAGATCTTCAACATCGGCAACCCGGCCAACATCCACTCGGTGCGCGAACTGGCCGAGATGATGCTCAAGATGGCTGCCGACTACCCCGAGTACGCCGAAGAGGCCCGCAAGACCAAGATCGTGGAAACGTCGTCGGGCGAGTTCTACGGCAAGGGCTACCAGGACGTGCAGCACCGTGTGCCGAAGATCGACAACACGATGGAAGAACTGGGCTGGCAGCCGAAGCTGAACATGGAACAGGCGCTGCGCCGCATCTTCGAAGCCTACCGCGACAAGGTGGTGGAGGCGCGTACGCTGGTGACCGGCGGCAACTGATTCCGGCGGGGCGCCCCGGTTTGGGTAGACTATGCCTCGCGCGACGTTTCGCGCGCGAGGTGTCTACTCTCTGGAACGCGCCCCCATGCACGCCACCGGCAGGACCCTTTACCGTTTTTCCCTCTTTCCGCTAGCCTCGCTGCTGGCGATGCCGGCGGCCCTGGCCCAGACGGCCGAAGAAAAGACGCTGCCCGACGTGGTGGTCAGCGCCAGCCGCAGCGAACAGCGCCAGTTCGATGCCCCGGCCGCCGTCACCAGCATCGCCGTGGATCCCTTCACGGCGGCATCCCCGCTGGTCAATCTCTCCGAACTGACACTGACCGTCCCCGGCATTGCCGTGCGGGACCGCCAGAACTACGCCCAGGACCTCCAGATCGCCGTGCGCGGCTTTGGCAGCCGCTCGACCTTCGGGGTGCGCGGGGTGCGGCTGTTTATCGATGGTATTCCGGCCACCATGCCGGACGGGCAGGGGCAGGCGTCGACCTTCGACCTGGCCAACGCGAGCCGCGTGGAGGTGCTGCGCGGCCCGTTCGCCCAGATGTACGGCAATGCTTCGGGCGGCGTGGTGCAGGTGTTCACGCCCGATCCGCCCAAGGATGGCTTCACCGGGCGGGCCTCCACCGGCTTGGGCTCGGACGGGCAATGGCAGGCCGGCGTGGCGCTGGCCGGCGGCAATGACCGCCTCGGCGGCTCGCTGGACGCCTGGACCTACCAGACCGATGGCTACCGGGACCACAGCGCCGCGCGCCGCTACCAGCTCAACGCCAAGATCGTGGCCCAACCGACCACGGCGACCAAGATCACCGGCCAGTTCAACTACTTCACCCAGCCGCTGGCCGAGGACCCGCTCGGGCTCACGCGCGCCCAGGCGGACGCCAACCCCCCGCAGGCCGTGCCGGCGGCGACCCAGTTCAATACGGGCAAGGATGTCGAGCAGACGCAGGCCGGCGTGGTGGTCGAACACCAGCTGAGCGAGCGTGACAGCCTGAACTTCCGTCTCTACGGCGGCGGGCGGCAGCTGACCCAGCGGCTCGGCTTCAGCGGTGCGGCGCCCTCGTCGGCGGGCGGGATTGTCGATCTGGACCGCACCTACGGCGGCACGGCGCTGGCGTGGACGCACAAGACCACGGCCAACGGCCTGCCGCTGCAATGGACGGCCGGGATCGAGGCCAACGCCATGCGCGACGGCCGCCATGGCTACGTCAACGATAACGGCCAGCAGGGCGCGCTGCGCCGGGACGAGACCGACGAGGCGGCCGACTACGGCGCGTTCGCCCAGTTCAACTGGACCGTGCATCCCGCCTGGGAGCTGGTGGGCGGGCTGCGGGCGAGCATGGTGCGGCTGCGCATTGACGACCACTACGTCACGGCGGCCAGCCCCGACGACAGCGGCACCTCCACCTATCACAACGTCAGCCCGGTGGCCGGCGTGGTCTGGCACGCCCACGACACGCTCAATGTCTACGCCAACCTGGGCCGGGGCTTCGAGACCCCGACGCTGACCGAGGTGGCCTACGGCCCCGGCGGCGTGGGCGCCAACCTGGGCTTGCAGGCGTCCACCAGCCGGCAGGGCGAGATCGGCGTGAAATGGCAGGCGGCCGGCCAGAAGGTGGAGGCTGCGCTGTTCGATGCCGACAGCCACGACGAGGTGGTGCCGGTATCGAACAACGCCGGCCGCACGGTCTACCAGAACGTGAACGGCGTGCGCCGGCGCGGGCTGGAACTGGGCTGGCGCGGCACCTTCGGCCAGGCGCAGCAGTGGGGGGCGGGCCTCGGGTATACCTATTTGTCGGCCTACTTCGGGGAGGCTTATCTCAATGCGCAGGGCCTGCAGGTGGCGGCCGGCAACCGGCTGCCCGGCACGGCGCGGCACAGCCTGGGCGCGGAGCTGACCTACCGGCCGCTGGCGCCGCTGATGCTGGGGGTGGAGGCGCGGGCGGACAGCCAGGTCTATGCGGACGATCTCAACACCCAGGCGGCGCCCGGCTACATGGTCTTCAACCTCAAGGCCGGCTACGAATTCAAGCTGGGCCGGACCCGGCTGTACCTGTTCGGGCGCATCGACAACCTGGCGGACCGGCACTACATCGGCTCGGTCATCGTCAACGAGGCCAACGGCCGGTACTTCGAGCCGGCGGCCGGGCGGCGCTTCTTCCTGGGGCTGCGCGCGTCGATGTAAAGCTGGTTTTTCTCCCCTCTCCCGCCTGCGGGAGAGGGGAGAAAAACCATGCGATCGGCTTGCCTCGGAGCACCAAGCGCAGGGGCATGTCAGCCGCCGTCTGACTTGCCAGCGGCGCGTCTCCGGCCTAAGGTGGCGTCTTTGACTGGCATCCGTGGAGCCCCATGCCCCCCTCCATGCCCCAGGACCGCGACCTCCGCATCATGCTGTGGGTCGTGGCCGTTGGCTTTTTCATGCAGACGCTCGATTCGACCATCGTCAACACGGCGCTGCCGTCGATGGCGCACAGCCTGGGCGAAAGCCCGCTGCGCATGCAGTCGGTCGTTATCGCCTATTCCCTCACCATGGCGGTGGTCATTCCGGCCTCGGGCTGGCTGGCGGACCGCTTCGGCACGCGCACGATCTTCCAGACCGCCATCGGCCTGTTCGTGCTCGGCTCCCTGCTATGCGCCTGGGCGCCCACGCTGCCGGCACTGACCGCCGCGCGGGTGGTGCAGGGCGTGGGCGGCGCCATGCTGCTGCCGGTGGGGCGGCTCTCCGTGCTGCGCACCTTCCCGCGCGAGCAATACCTCCAGGCGCTCAGCTTCGTGGCCATTCCGGGCATGATCGGCCCGCTGATCGGCCCCACGCTGGGCGGCTGGCTGACGCAGACGCTGTCGTGGCACTGGATCTTCCTGATCAACGTGCCGGTGGGGATCATCGGCGCCATCGCCACGATCCGCTATATGCCGAACTCACGGCTGCCCGGCATGGGCGGCTTCGACGTAACCGGCTACCTGCTGCTGGCCGTGGCCATGGTGGCGCTGTCCTTTTCGCTGGACGGGCTGGCGGGCATGGGCTTCCAGCACGCCACGGTGCTGATGCTGCTGATTGGCAGCATGGCGGCGCTCACGGCCTACGTGCTGCACGCCAACAAGCGCCAGAACCCGTTGTTCTCGCTGAAGCTGTTCAAAATCCACGCGTTCAGCGTGGGGCTGCTCGGTAACCTGTTCGCGCGTATCGGCAACGGGGCGATGCCGTTCCTGATTCCGCTGATGCTCCAGGTGAGCATGGGCTACGCGCCGTTCGATGCCGGCCTGATGATGCTGCCGGTCACGGCCGCCGGCATGGCCTCCAAGCGGCTGGCGACGATGCTGATCGAGCGCCACGGCTACCGGCGCGTGCTGGTGGTCAACACCTTCGTGGTAGGGCTGACGATGGCGTCTTTCGCACTGATTTCGCCAACGCGCCCGCTGGCGCTGACGCTGGTGCAGCTTGCCATCTTCGGCATGGTCAACTCGATCCAGTTCACGGCCATGAACACCGTGGCACTGAAAGACCTGTCGGGAGCCAGTGCCAGCAGCGGCAATTCGATGCTGTCGATGGTGCAGATGCTGTCGATGAGCCTGGCGGTGACCTCGGCCGGCGCGCTGCTGGCCACGTTCCAGGCCGGCTTTGGCGCGAACGGTGCGCACCAGATGGAAGTGCTGCCAGCCTTCCACGCCACCTTCATCTGCGTGGGGCTGATTACCTCGGCATCCGCATGGATCTTCATGCAGCTCAGCCCGGAGCCGGCGCGCGATACGAAGGAAGAGGTGAAGCAGGCCGGGGAGATGTAGCCCCCCGGCCGGGGCGGGGCGAAGCTTACGCCGCGAGCAACTCGCAGAACCGTGCGATGTCGACGTTGCCGCCGCTGATGAGCACGCCCACGCGCTGGCCCTTGAGCTGGTCCTTCATCGCCAGCACGGCGGCCAGCCCGAGGCAGCCAGTGGGCTCCACCACCATCTTCATGCGCTCGGCGAAGAAGCGCATGGCGTCCACCAGTTGCGCGTCCGAGGCGGTGACGATGTCCGTGACGTCGCGGCGGATGATGCCGAAGGTGTACTCGCCCAGATGCTGGGTCTGCGCGCCATCGGCAATCGTCTTCGGGGTGTCGATGTTGACGATCTCGCCCTTGCGGAACGACTGCTGGCCGTCGTTGCCGGCCTCCGGCTCCACGCCGTAGAGCTTGCAGGCCGGCGCCAGCGCGCGCGTGGCCAGCGCGGTGCCGGAGAGCAGTCCGCCGCCGCCGAGCGGCGTGAACAGGGCGTCCAGCGGGCCGACTTCCTCGAACAGTTCCTTGGCGGCCGTGCCCTGGCCGGCCAGCACGTCGGGATGGTCGTACGGCGGAATCAGCGTCATGCCGTGCTCGGCGGCCAGCTTGCGGCCAATCGCCTCGCGGTCTTCGGTGTAGCGGTCGTAGGTCACCACGTTGGCGCCGTAGCCCTTGGTGGCGGCTACCTTGGCGGCCGGGGCGTCGTGCGGCATGACGATGGTCGCCGGCATGCCGAGCAGTTTGGCCGAGAGGGCGATGCCCTGGGCATGGTTGCCGGACGAGAACGCCACCACGCCACCCTTGCGCTGCTCGGGCGAGAACTTCGACAAGGCGTTGAACGCGCCGCGGAACTTGAACGCGCCCATGCGCTGGAAGTTCTCGCACTTGATGAACACTTCCGCGCCGACGATGTCGTTGAGCGTGCGCGAGGTGTTCACGGGCGTGCGGTTGGCGTGGCCGTCCAGGCGCTGGGCGGCGGCTTGCACATCGGCGTAGGTGGGCAGTTGCAGGGTCGTCATGGCAGGGAAGGGTGCGAGGGGTGCGATGGAGTTGAAGGAGATTACCAGGGCCAGGCCAGGCGCTTGCCGGTGCCATCGGCCACGGCGCGCTCGTGCAGGAAGCGGGCGACGGTCAGGTCCTGGAGCGCCAGGCCGGTCATGTCGAAGACGGTGATGTCGGTGGAGGCACGGTCGAACATGGCGTTGCCGGTCAGCAGGTCGCCGATCTCGGTGCAGTCGACCTGGGCGGCCCACTGGCACTCGCCGATGCCGCGGGCCTGCTCGCGGTCGTCGGCAAAGACGCGCGCGCGGGCCAGCACGCCGTCCGGCAGTTCGCGCTTGCCGCGCGTATCGGCGCCCACGCAGTTCAGGTGGGTGCCGGGCTGCACGGCGTCGGCCTCGAACAGGGCGCCGCCGCCGGGTGTGGCGGTGATGACGACGTCACTCTTCGACACCGCCGCGCTGGCGTCCGTCGCCAGTTCAATCTGGCAGCGGTCGGAGAACGCCGCCTCGAACGCCGGATCGCGCTGGCGGCTGAAGGGGACGTAGGAAACATGGCACAGCGACGGCAGCAGGCGCAGCGCATAGGTCAGCTGCACGCGCGCCTGCACGCCAGTGCCGAACACGCAGACGCGCTCGCTGTTGGGTCGCGCCAGCAGTTGCAGGCCGATGCCGCCGGCCGCGCCGGTGCGCGCGGTGGTGATGGCGTTGCCGTCCAGCACGCAGAGCGGGCGGCCCGTGGCGGGGTCGATCAGCAGCACCGTGGCCTGATGCGGCTCGCCGCCCTGGGCGCGATTGTCCGGCCAGAACCCGGCCGCCTTGAAGCCGAGCAGGTTCTGCTTCGGCACATCGCCGGCCTTGATGCCGAACACGCCGCCGGTGGCCAGTTTCTCGCGGATCAGCGGGAACACGCGGCCTTCGCGGTGGCTGTGCAGCACGAAGGCTTCGCGCACGGCAGCCAGCACATCGTCCGGTTGCAGGGCCGCTTCGACGTCGAATTTGTCGAGCAGCAGGAGTTGGGCCAGATGGGTGTCAGCGGGCATAGCTATAGACCGAGGCGCGCGACACGCCGAGATGTGCCGCGACGGTTTCCATGGCGCGCCGGACCTCCAACAGGCCCGACGCCTTGAGTTCATGCATCAGCGCGCGCCGGTCTTCGGTCTTCAGCGCACGGGGCGTGGTGGCCAGCCGGGCGGCAAAAGTGTCGATACGGGCACGCAGGGCATCGGTGCCGGCGGGGTCGAGTGACTCTTGCGGCCCCTCGACGGCAGTCTGGACGAATTGCCCCATCGCCATCTGCAGGCTGCGGAACAGCGTCAGGTCGACATTCATGCACAGCGCGGCGATATAACGTCCGTTGCTGTCCTTGACGCCCACCGAGGTGCTCTTGGCCTGCCGCCCATCCGCGAACTGGTTCGGATAATTGGCGATGATCTGAGGGTAGTCCGGATCGGTGATGCGGGCCTGGCCCAACTCGGTGGTGGGGTCGCCCACGGCGCGGCCGGACAGGTTGTTGTGGATGGCGAGGATCGACTGCTCGGGCTCGAGCAGGTCGTGGACCACGACCTCGCAGAACGGCGCGAGCGTCTGCCCGAGGCCATCGGCAATCTGCTTGATCTGGTCGAGCAACTGGCGCTGCTCCGGCGTGCGGGTCTTCATGCTGGACATTTTGTCCAGCAGTAGATGAAATGTCAAGATACAGGAACTGCCCGCCCACGCCGCGTGCGCATCGCGGCGTGAGCCTTTCAAGACCCCGGCAGGCTAGCGCGTGCCGGCGCTGCAGCAGTAGGCCAGCAGGAAGGTGTGGGTGCCCGGGAGATTGCCCACGATGCGGCGCATGTCCCCGTTCAGCTTGGCCATGGCCGCCGTTACGCGGTCGGGGCCGGGCAGGTTGCCGTTATTGAAGTCATGCACGGCGATGGCGACGGGTTTCTGGTCCTTGGTCTTGGGCGACGCAAGGCCGCGGTCCTCCTCCGCGAACTTCTCTTCGCGCTGTGCCACGGCGCCGATCTTCCCCTCGCAGTAGCCGTGGGTGCCGGACATGACGTGAATCGTGTGGCCGCTGCCGGTCAGGCCGCTGGCGATGGTATTGAGTGCCGCCGCCACGTCGTCGACGTCGGACGGATCGTGAAATCCCCAGATCTGCACGGCGGTGGGGGTCTTGGCGGTGATGTTGACGAGCGTTGCCATGGTGTTTCTCCTTGGAAAACTTCAGGTTTCTGCGATGGAGGGGAAGTCAGACTTCCCGCGCGTGGGTCTGCCCCGGCCAGACGCCGGTCATCTCGATGGCGCGACGCCCCGTCAGCCATTGCCCAAGCGGGCTGGGCCAGTTGAAGGCGTAGTGGTCGCTGTTCATGACCCCCTGGAATTTCACGTCCACGCGGATATTCGTCGCGCTAAGCGGGATATTGCTCACGGTCTTGGAAATGCCGCCGCTCAGCGAGAACTCGTCGTGCTGCCGCCCCGCCGGCGAGTCGTAGCCGATCTGGATGTGGGTCACGTAGGTGCACCCGGGCTTGTTGTCGAAGACCACCTCGAAGGCGCCGAGCCGGTTGATCCAGTTCGGAATCAGCAGCGGCCCGTCGAACGAGGCGAAGGTGTAGGCGATCGGAATCGGGGAGGGCGCGAGCTGATCCGACTGGTAAGGCCAGAGATGCTGATCCACGCTCTTGTTCTGGCGGGTGGAGACGAACGAGCCCTTGCCATTGGCGCCGCCCAGCATCTCCTGCACCGCGCCGGCGGAGCCGGTCAGCGAGAAGGAAGAGCTGTTGTCCTGGGAACCCACGTTCAGCCCGCTGTGCGCGTAGACGGCGCTGGTGACCACGCCGAATCCCTGCGCAATCTGCCCGTTCGACCCCATGCTGACCGACTGCGCCTGGTCGTACAGCCACTTGTAGGTGTCCGACTTGCCAAGCGTGGTCAGGTCGCTGATGAACGTTTCCGACGCGATGCCGAATTCGGACGCGATCGACCCCACCGACGAGAAATCCCACTTCACCTCGACGCCAGCCGTCACCTTGACGCCGGTATCCGGGTCGGTGGCGGAGCCGTCCAGGTTGACGTTGGATTCGCTGCGCTGCACGTTGCTGGACGACAGCTTCCACTGGTTGGGAATGCCGCGCGTGCTCAGCGTGAGCCCCGGAGTCTCTTCCTTGACCAGCGTGAAATCGCCGGTGTCCGGCGACACAAAGCCCACGGCGCCCGGTTTGATATTGGGCGTCAGGGTCCAGTTACCCCAGTATGCGGGGCGCCCGTTGCGTATCAAGTCCGTGAAAGATCGATTCCAATTCATGGTGTTACCCCTTATTAAGTTGTTGGCATTTTGCGGATGTCGCGATTTCGCTTGGTGACGTATCGCATAACCAGTGTTGATGCCGCGGAGGGGTATTCGCCATTACTCAGAATGCGTATTCGGCGGGCTGGAATCGACGGGAATTCTGATTTGTCTGGAAATCGTCATGAGATCCGCCAGGGTTTGCAGCCCGGTTTTGGCGCGGATGTTTTCCAGATGTTTGCTGACGGTGCGGGGACTGATGCTGAGATGCCTGCCGATTTCCTTGGCCGTCAGGCCCAGGCTCAGTTTCTGCAAGACGTCCTTTTCACGCTGGCTTAATGTGTCCGGCTGAAGAATCGGGATGGGCGCGTGGGTCGCCGTATTGGCGTGCGCGGTGGCAAAGGCAACCAGCTGCGACGTGGAATGAATGTCGAGTTTTGCGGAGATATTGGTGCGGTGCTTGCGGGCCGTGAATTCGGTAACGCCCAGATACCTGGCGATATCACTGGTGCTCATCCCCTTGGCGATCAAGGCGAGCACCTGGGATTCCCGGGTGGTCAACCTTGATGACGACAAGCATGCCCATTATTATTTTTGCGGGCGAATGACGGAGCGTCACCTCGCTACGGTGCAATCAGGTCATCGTAGGTGAAATGAATGAACTGTTTGTGGGAATTATTTAATATCAGAGATAAGGGTGCCTAATATCTCCTCTCGCCCGATAGCGGAAGAGAGGAGAAAGGCACGCTTTTAAGCCGCTTCGGCCACCCGAATTTCGACCAGCAGCTTTTTCAGTTCCGGCACGCAGGAGCCGCAATTGCCGCCGGCCTTCACGCAGGCGGTGATTTCAGCCGGGGTCTTGAGGTCGTGCTTGCGCACGGCGTCGCAGATCGTGTTGCGGCCCACGCCGAAGCAGGAGCACACCGTGGGGCCGGCGTCGGCGCCTTTCTCCATCGGCTGGCCCAGCAGCAGGCCGATGCGGTCGGTGTCTTCCAGCCGCTCTTGTCCGAACAACTGCGACAGCCACGCGCGCGAGGGCAGGTCCGGGCGCGTGGAGACGTACACGCAGGCCTCGATCCGGTCGTTGACCACATAGCCCGCGTGATAGACGCCAGCGGTGCGGTCCTCGTACTCGAGCCAGTCGGCCTCGGGGTCCTGCACGCCCAGCAGCGCGCGGGCCCAGGCGGCGCGGTCGGGGATGGCCTCCCGGCCGGCGAATTCGTAGCGCTGGAACTGCTTGCCCTGGATGCGCGTCCAGTACGTCAGCGCATCGGCGGGCAGGGCGGCGCGGCTCAGCACGAAGCCGTGCCACGAGACGCGGAATTCCTCCACGCGCACCGGCGTGTGCTTGAACTCGGGCTCGCCCGAGACCGGATCGACCGCCGGATTGACCAGCGCGCCCACGCGGGCATCGGAACTGAACTGGCTGTTCCAGTGGATCGGCACGAACACGCTGCCACGCGGAATGCCGCCGCCATGGCGCACGCGGGCCACCATCGCGCCCCAGCGGCTGGTGATGCGTGCCAGCTTGCCTTCGCCCACGCCGCACAGCAGGGCGTCTTGCGGATGCATGTCGACGAAGGGCTCGGGCAGGTGGTCGGAGAGCCGCGCGGCCTTGCCGGTGCGGGTCATGGTGTGCCATTGGTCGCGCACCCGGCCGGTGTTCAGGATCAGCGGGAAGTCGTCGTCGGTGGCGTGGGCCGGCGCGCGCGGCGCGGTCGGCACGAAGCGGGCGCGGCCATCGGGATGGGCGTAGCGGCCGTCGGTGAACAGGCGCTGCGTGCCTTCGGTCAGGTCCGCACGTACGGGCCATTGCACCGGCGCGAGCGCGTCATAGTCGGCCTGGGCCAGCCCGGCCAGCCCGCTGATGTCGAACGCACGCGGTGCGTCGCGCTCGGTGGCGGTGTCGTTGCGCCACGCGCTCAGGCGGGCGTGTTCGTCGAAGATTTCATGCGGACCGGCGTAGTCGAAGCCGGCGAAGCCCATGCGGCGGGCCACGTCGCAGAGGATGTCCCAGTCGGCGCGGGCCTCGCCCGGCGCGGGCAGGAAGGCGCGCTGGCGCGAGATGCGGCGCTCGGTGTTGGTCACCGTGCCGTTCTTCTCGCCCCAGCCCAGCGCCGGCAGCAGGATGTGGGCGGCGTCGTTGGTGTCGGTGTGCGTGACGATGTCCGACGCCACCACCAGTTCGCACTTGGCCAGCGCGCGCCGCGCCTGATCGGCATCGGGCAGGCTCACCACGGGGTTGGTGGCAATGACCCAGACCGCCTTGACCTTGCCTTGCTCGATGGCGTCGAACAGGTCCACGGCCTTGAGGCCGGGCTGGTCGGCCATCGCCGGGGACTGCCAGAAGTCCTGCACGATGTCCCGGTGGACCGGGTTGGCCAGCTCCATATGGGCGGCCAGCATGTTCGCCAGCCCGCCGACTTCGCGCCCGCCCATCGCGTTGGGCTGGCCGGTCAGCGAGAAGGGGCCCATGCCGGGGCGGCCAATGCGGCCGGTCAGCAGGTGGCAGTTGATGATGCTGTTGACCTTGTCCGTGCCGGACGAGGACTGGTTCACGCCCATCGAGAACGCGGTAATGACCTGCTCCGTGCTGGCGAACAGGTCGAAGAAGGCTTGCACGTCCGCCGGATCGAGCTTGCAGGCGCGCGCCACGGCGGCGACGCTGGTGTCGTCCGCTTCGGCGGCGGCCAGCGTGGCTTCCAGCCCGGCGGTGTGCGCGGCCACGAAGGCCGTGTCGGTCTTGCCGGCGCGGGCCAGATGGCTCAGCAGGCCGTTGAACAGCCGCACATCGGTGCCCGCGCGCAGCGGCAGGTGCAGGTCGGCCAGTTCACAGGTGGCGGTGCGGCGCGGATCGATCGCCACGATCTTCATCTCGGGCCGGGCTTCCTTGGCGCGCGTGAGCCGCTGGAACAGGATCGGGTGGCACCACGCGGTGTTCGAGCCCACCAGCACGACGAGATCGGCGGTCTCCAGGTCCTCGTAGCTGCACGGCACCAGGTCTTCGCCGAAGGCGCGCTTGTGGCCGGCCACGGCGGATGACATGCAGAGCCGCGAGTTGGTGTCGATATTGGCCGTGCCGATGAACCCCTTCATCAGCTTGTTGGCGATGTAGTAGTCCTCGGTCAGGATCTGGCCGGAGACGTAGAGCGCCACGGCGTCCGGGCCGTGCGCGGCGACGATGTCCGAGAAGCCCTTGGCGACCTTGTCGAGCGCCTCGTCCCAGGAGACGCGGCGCAGCGCGCCATCGGCCTCGCGCAGTTGGGGATGCAGCAGGCGGCCGTCCAGGTCGAGGGTTTCGCCGAGCGCCGAGCCCTTGACGCAGAGCCGGCCGAAGTTGGAGGCATGGTCGGCGTCGCCGCTGACTTCGACCTGGCCGTCCGCGCGCACGGTGGCGCGCACGCCGCAGCCCACGCCGCAATAGGGGCAGGTGGTGGCGGTTGTGGTGGTGGCGGTGGAGGAAACCACCGCAATATCGGACAGGTTCACAGCGATGTCTCTCTTTCGGTGGATGCCAGCCGGCAACGCCAGTGGCAACCCAGCCGGTAAATCAGGCGGCCAGGGCCTCGCACTGGGTCTTGCCGAACAGCAGGCGCTGGCGCAGGGCGCCAACCGGCTTGCCGCTCTGGATCAGGTCGAAGTACCACGGGCCGTCCTGCACGTCGCCGTATAGCACCGCGCCCACGAGCCGGCCGTCCTGCAGCACCAGCCGCTTGTAGACGCCGCGCCGGGGATCGCGCAGGACCAGATCCTCGCTGCCATCGGCGCCAATGAAATCGCCGGCCGAGTACAGGTCCACGCCGGTGACCTTGAGCTTGGTCGCCGTGGCCTGCTGCACGTAGCGGCGATGCCCGGCGCCGGCCAGGTGGGCCGCGCAGACGCGCGCCTGGTCCCAGATCGGCGCCACCAGCCCGAAGGTGGCCTGGCGATGCTGCACGCACTCGCCCACGGCGTAGATGCGCGGGTCGAAGGTCTGGAGCGTGTCGTCCACGACGATGGCGCGCTCGCAGCGCAGGCCGGCGCCGGCCGCCAGTTCGATATTGGGGCGCACGCCGGCGGTCATCACCACCAGGTCCGCCGGGATCTGGCTGCCGTCCTTGAACAGCACGCCGGTCACGCGGGTATCGCCCAGAATGCCGGCGGTCTGCGCGCCGAGCAGGAAGCGCAGGCCCTTGCGCTCCAGCGCCAGCTTCAGCAGCGCGGCGGCGGGTTTGTCGAGCTGGCGCTCCATCAGGCTGTCGGCGAGGTGGACCACGGTCACGTCCATGCCCTGGCGCAGCAGGCCGTTGGCGGCCTCGAGCCCGAGCAGGCCGCCGCCGATCACCACCGCGTGACGATGGTTGCGCGCGGCGTGGAGCATGGTTTCCACGTCCTGGATGTCGCGGAAGGCGATCACCCCGTCGAGCGTATGGCCCGGCACCGGCAGGATGAACGGCTTGGAGCCCGTGGCCAGCAGCAGGCGGTCGTAACGCACCTCCCGGCCGGAGGCCGAGCGCACCGTGCGGCGGGGGCGGTCGATGGCCTCCACGGGGTCGCCCGCCAGCAGCTCGATGCCATGCGCGGCATACCACTCGCGCGTGTTGAGCATGATGTCGTCGACGGTCTTCTCGCCGGCGAGCACCGGCGAGAGCAGGATGCGGTTGTAGTTGCCGTGCGGCTCGGCGCCGAACACCGTGATGTCATACAGGTCCGGCGCCAGCTTCAGCAGTTCCTCGACCGTGCGCATGCCGGCCATGCCGTTGCCGACGACAACCAGTCGGGGTTTGGCGTGGGGGGTGGCGGTGGGCGTCATGGGCGTCTCAGGTGGCTTGGGCGTGGGCGAGGGGCAATGCAGGAAGCGGGAGGCGGCTCAGGCCGCCATTTCTTCCTCGGTCTGGCGCGCGACTTCGCTGGCGGCTACCCAGACCTTGCCGTCGTACACCCGGGCCGCGTAGGCCGCCACCGAGTGCTCGGGGGCTTCCAGGCATTCGCCGGTACGCAGGTCGAAATGATGCTTGTAGATCGGCGAGGCCACCACGACGCGCTCGCCCAGGCTGCCCACCAGCCCGCGCGAGAGCACCGACGCCTGCGAGTTCGGATCGAAATTGTCGATGGCGAAGACCTCCTCGCCCCGGCCGATACGGAACACGGCCACCTGCTGGCCATCGACCAGTGCGCAGACACCAGTATTGGGCACGATGTCGCGCAAGGTGCAAATCGCGGTCCAGGTTTCCGGATGATGGGAATGATGCATCACGTTCTCCTTTTATCAGGCTGCTTTTGCGGGCACGGCAACCACGGGGATGTGGCTCAGGCGTGAACGCTGCAAGTTCCGT
The DNA here is from genome assembly GCF_056395265.1 of Cupriavidus sp. 10L43_2. Taxonomy (NCBI): domain Bacteria; kingdom Pseudomonadati; phylum Pseudomonadota; class Betaproteobacteria; order Burkholderiales; family Burkholderiaceae; genus Cupriavidus; species Cupriavidus sp. 10L43_2. Next base: position 23,580 of record NZ_JBFTJE010000031.1, on the reverse strand, counting down.
TCCTCGGGCGTGGCCGGGCGGACCTGGCCGCGCTCTTCCAGGAAGACGAGGTTGTCGTCGCGCAGGTCGCTGTTGACGAAGTGGCGGAAGCGCTTGCGGGTCTCGGGGTCCGTGACGGCCTTCTTCCACTCGTCCTCGTAGGTGTCCACCACGTGCTGCATTTCGGCTTCGAGTTCGGCGCCCACGCCCAGCTTGTCGTCGATCACCACCGACTTCAGGTAGTCCAGGCCGCCTTCGAGGTTGTCGCGCCAGGTGCTGGTGCGTTGCAGGCGGTCTGCCGTGCGGATGTAGAACATCAGSAMGCGGTCGATGTAGCGGATCAGCGTGTCGTGGTCCAGGTCGCCGGCCAGCAGTTCGGCGTGGCGCGGCTTCATGCCGCCGTTGCCGCAGACGTAGAGGTTCCAGCCGCGTTCCGTGGCGATAATGCCCACGTCCTTGCCCTGCGCCTCGGCACATTCGCGGGTGCAGCCGGACACGCCGAACTTGATCTTGTGCGGGGCGCGCAGGCCCTTGTAGCGGTTCTCGATCTCGATGGCGAGGCCGACCGAGTCATCCACGCCATAGCGGCACCACGTGGAGCCCACGCAGGACTTCACCGTGCGCAGCGACTTGCCGTACGCATGGCCCGACTCGAAACCGGCCGCGATCAGTTCCTCCCAGATCATCGGCAGTTCTTCCAGCCGCGCGCCGAACATGTCCACGCGCGCGCCGCCGGTGATCTTGGTGTAGAGGCCGTACTTCTTGGCCACCTGGCCGACCGCGATCAGGCCGTCGGGCGTCACTTCGCCGCCCGGCATGCGCGGCACCACGGAGTAGGTGCCGTCCTTCTGGATGTTGGCCAGGAAGTAGTCGTTGGAGTCCTGCAGGCTGGCGTGCTCTTCCTTGAGCACGAAGTCGTTCCAGCACGAGGCCAGGATGTTGGCGACGGTGGGCTTGCAGATGTCGCAGCCCAGGCCCTTGCCGTGCGCGGCCAGCAGGTCCTCGAAGGACTTGAAGTTGCCCACGCGCACGAGGTGGTACAGCTCCTGGCGGGAGTAGGGGAAGTGCTCGCAGACATGGTTGTTGACGGTCATGCCCTGCTTCTTCATTTCGGCCTTCATGATCTGCGTGACCAGCGGCACGCAGCCGCCGCACGCCGTGCCGGCCTTGGTGCAGGTCTTCAGCGCGCCGATGCTGGTGGCGCCATCGCCCACGGCGGCGCAGATCTGGCCCTTGCTGACGTTGTTGCACGAGCAGATCTGGGCGGTGTCCGGCAGCGCGTCGGCACCCAGCGCCGGCTTGGCCTGGCCGTCCGAGGACGGCAGGATCAGGAATTCGGGCGACTCGGGCAGCTCGATGCGGTTCAGCATCATCTGCAGCAGGGTGCCGTATTCCTCCGCATCGCCGATCAGCACGCCGCCGAGCAGGTACTTGCCGCAGTCGGACACCACCAGCTTCTTGTAGATCTGCTTGCGCTCGTCGATGAACTGGTACGAGCGGCTGCCCGGCACGTTGCCGTGCGGGTCGCCGATGCTGGCCACGTCCACGCCCATCAGCTTGAGCTTGGTGCTCATGTCGGCGCCGGCGAACTCGGCGGCCTCGCCGCGCAGGTGGCGGGCGGCCACGCGGGCCATGTCGTAGCCAGGGGCCACCAGGCCGTAGATCTTGCCTTGCCACAGCGCGCACTCGCCAATCGCGTAGACGTGCGGGTCGGAGGTCAGGCAGTTGTTGTCGACGGCGATGCCGCCGCGCTCGCCCACGGCCAGGCCGCTCTCGCGCGCCAGTTCGTCACGCGGGCGGATGCCGGCCGAGAACACGATCATGTCGGTGTCCAGGTGCGTGCCGTCGGCAAAGTTCATGCGATGGGTGCCTTCCACGCCATCGACGATTTCCTTGGTGTTCTTGCCGGTGTGTGCCTTGACGCCCAGCTCCTCGATCTTCTGGCGCAGCATGCGGCCGCCGCTTTCGTCCACCTGCACGGCCATCAGGCGCGGGGCGAACTCCACCACGTGGGTCTCCAGGCCCATGTCGCGCAGCGCCTTGGCGCATTCCAGCCCGAGCAGGCCGCCGCCGATGACCACGCCGGTCTTGGCCCGGTTGCCGCATTCGCGCATCGCTTCCAGGTCTTCGATGGTGCGATAGACGAAGGTGTCCTTGCGGTCCTTGCCCGGCAGCGGCGGTACGAAGGGGTAGGAGCCGGTGGCCAGCACCAGCTTGTCGTAGGCCAGCGTTTCGCCGGTGGAGGTGGTGACGGTCTTCGCGGCGGTGTCGATGGCCGCCGCCTTGGCGTTCAGGCGCAGCAGCATGTTGTTGTGCTGCTCGAAGAAGCCGGCCGGCACCAGCGAGAGGTCTTCGGCGGACTTGCCGGCGAAGAATTCGGAGAGGTGGACGCGGTCGTACGCGGGGCGCGGCTCCTCGCACAGCACCGTCACTTCGAGGTCCTGCGCGCCGGCATCCGCCAGGCATTCCAGGAACTTGTGGCCGACCATGCCGTGCCCGACGATGATGATTTTCATGATGCTTTCCTTGTCCGGGGTTCTTCGTATGCGAATTCAGTTGGCCAGCGCGCTGTCGTACAGGGCCTGCTCCTGGGCCTTGTGCTCGGCGCTGAAGCGCACGGCGATGGCGCACACGGCGGCGATCGTGGCGGCCACGCCGAGGTAGGTCAGGGTCTGCTGCAGGTCGCCCAGGCCCTTCATCAGGAAGCCGGCTGCCACCGCGCCCACGTTGCCGCCAGCGCCGATGATGCCGGCCACGCCGCCCAGCGCCTTGCGATCGATAAACGGCACCAGCGCGTATGTGGCGCCGCAGGCCATGTGGGTGAACAGGCCGAAGATCAGCATGGCCACCACGGCCAGCGTGACGCTGGATGCCTGCGCGAACCACAGCAGGCCCAGCCCTTCGCCGAGGATGAAGACGAACAGCACCATCGAGCGGGCGTCCAGGCCGCGGCGGCGGGCGAAGCGGTCCGACACATAGCCGCCCAGCGCCCGGGCGAACAGCGCCAGCAGGCCGAAGCTCGCCGCAGCCATGCCGGCGGCCGACAGCGACAGGCCGAAGTGGTCCACGTAGAAGGTGGCGGCCACGTTGTGGATGAAGATCTCCACGCCGAAGCAGGCGCCGTAGGTGATGAACAGCAGCCAGACGCGGTAGTTGGCGCTGGCCGCCTTGAAGCTGGCCCAGCCGCCGCCGCCTTTTCCACCTTTAGCGCCGCTGACCGCCACGCCGCGTGCGCGCAGGTCCGAGTAGTTGCCTTCCGGGCAGTCCTGCGTGAACTTCCAGTACACGACGGCCATGATCAGCATCAGCACGCCGGGCACCACCAGCGCCAGGCGCCAGCCGAGCGTGTGGTCCACGCCAATCATCAGGATCGCGCCCAGCAGCAGCGGCATGGCCGCCTGCGCCGCGCCGCCGCCGGCATTGCCCCAGCCGGCCGACGCCGCGTTGGCCGTGCCCACCACGTTCGGCGCGAACATCACCGAGGTGTGGTACTGCGTGATGACGAAGCTCGCGCCCACCGCGCCGATCAGCAGGCGGAAGAACAGGAAGGTCTCGTAGTTCTGCGCCAGCGCCACGCCGAGCACCGGCAGCGCGCCGATGGCCAGCAGGCCGGTGTAGGTCTTGCGCGGGCCGAAGCGGTCGCACAGCGGGCCGATGATCAGGCGCACGATGATGGTCACCGCCACGGCGGCGATATTGATATTGGCGATCTGGCCCGGCGTGAGGCCGAACTCGCCCTTGAGCACCGGCATCAGCGGTGCGCAGGCAAACCACGCGAAGAAGCAGACGAAGAACGCCATCCAGGTCAGGTGGAAGGCGCGCATCTGCGGAGTCTTGAGACTCAGCAGGTCGATCCGGGTGGCTTTACCGTTCATGCTTGGGCTCCAAAAACAAATGGCGTCCCGAGAGGCTGGCAAGAAGCCAGTTCTGGGGACGCCGTTGTCCTGACGCTCGGCTACATGAAATAGCCGGCGTTTGATGTGGGGTGGGCAGGTCGCCGTTGACCAGCCCGTGCTCTTTATCGCAAGCGTTGTGCCAGCCGGGATTGGGACGTATCAGGCGCGTGGAAAGCCAGTTTTCGGACGAAAAGCGGCGATTGATGCACGTTTATGCATCATGGTGCGGCGCCAGCATGGGGCGTGGGCACGGGGATGGTGCAGTGCAATGATTCCGCACGGTGCGCGCGGGGAGGGCGCAACCGGGAGTGGGGAAGGCGGTCAGCCCCGGTTGCGGGTGTCTGGCGTGACGGCGTAGGGGGAGAGCAACTGCATGTCGTTCGGCGCGACCTGGGCCCCCGATTCATCGATCAGTGCGGCGCGGATCTTGAGGCCGGACAGCTTCGAGCGAACCTCCGCCGGCCCCTGGCCGCTGGGCGCGAGGTGATCGTCGCCCCATTGCATCAGGCCGACCAGCACCGGCAGCAGGTCCACGGCGGCGCGCGTCGGGTGGTACTGGAAGCGTTCGCGCTCGCCCGGTTCCCTATAGCTGACCCGGCGCAGCAGGCCGGCTTCAGTCAGGGTCTTGAGCCGCGCGGACAGCACGGCCGGCGAGCACTGCAGGCGCTGGAGGAAATCGTCGAACCGTCGCACCCCGGAAAACACATCGCGCAAGATAAGCATCGTCCACTTTTCCCCGATCAGGGAAAGGGTGGCGGCGATGGAGCAAGGCAGCAGGGCGGGATGGGTAGGCTCGGTCATGGTGAATCCAGCATAGCACCCTAACTACGTTTGCAAAAGTCAGGGTATCGCCTATACTCCTGGCTACATAAAACGTAGTCAGGAGCGCGTCATGAAGTGGATGAACGAGCAGCGCGACGCGCAAGCAACCATCAGTGAAGAAAGCTGGACCGTGCGGGGCGGTGTGCAGGTTACGCTGCGCACCGCCCGGGCGTCCGATCACGGGCGTCTGCGCACGTTTGTGGATGGTTTGTCGCGCGAAAGCCGCTATTACCGCTTCCTGACCGGCGGCCCGGTGGCGAATGAGACGCTCGCGCAGTTCGTGAGTCGCCAGAACCATGATGTGGCGCTGGTCGTCACCTTCGGCGAGGTCATCGTCGCCAATGCCGAATATGTGGTGAATGAAGAGGGGCAGGCCGAACTGGCCGTGGTGGTCGCGGACAACTGGCAGGGCCAGGGACTGGGCCGGCGCCTGATCCAGCGGCTCCAGCAACTGGCCCGCGCCGCCAGCCTGCGAGGCATGCGGGGCGACGTACTCAGCGAAAACCGCCGCATGCTGGCCATCATGCGCGATTGCGGCTTTGCCACGCGGCGCAATCCCGAGGACAGCCTGCTCCACGAAGTGACTCTGACGCTGGCCGAACCGCGCAAGGCCCCGGCCCCTTCGGCCGAATGGCTCCCGCGCGACTGGTTCGCCGCTAACTAAATCAGGTGGTAAGTCAGATCGGCGCCTGGCGCCGGGAGGTCGCGGTACAGCCGATCGACGCCACGATAATCGCGGCAATCGCCACCCACTGGAGCGGCGTGAGCTGCTCATGCAGGAAGGCCAGCCCGGCCAGCGCGCCCATGGCCGGCTCCATGCTGAGCAGGATGCCGAAGGTGCGGCGCGGCAGGCGTTTCAGCGCCACCATCTCCAGCGAATAGGGAATCGCGCTCGACAGCAGCCCCACCGCCAGCCCGGCCAGCAGCAGCGACGGGCTGAACATCGTCGTCCTCGCATGGGCCAGTCCGAACGGCAGCGTCACCAGCGCGGCCATGGTCAGCCCGAGCGAGGTGGCCTGGCCGCCATGCGCATTGCCCGCCATCTGCCCGAATACGATATAGAGCGCCCAGCCCACCCCGGCTGCGAGCGCATAGCCGATGCCCACCGGGTCCAGGTGGGTCGCGGTCGCCCCGACCGGCAGCAGCAACAGCAGGCCCGTCACGGCACAGCCGATCCAGAGAAAGTCGATCGCCCGGCGCGAGGACAGCACGGCCACGGTCAGCGGCCCGGTGAATTCGATGGCGATGGCCAGCCCCAGCGGCACCGTGCGCAGGGACATGTAGAACAGCAGGTTCGTGGCGCCCAGCGCGGCGCCGTATAGCGCGATGGCGCGGGCATTGGCGCGCGTGAGCGGAAAACGCCACGGCCGCCAGACGCAGAGCAGGATCAGGGCCGAGAATCCTACCCGCAGCGCCGTGGTGCCCTGGGCGCCCAGGACGCCGAACAGGCTCTTGGCGAACGACGTGCCCACGCACAGCGAGGCCATGGAGCCGATCAGGGCCAGCACGGCCAGCAGTGTCTGACTTTGTTTGAGGCGGGTAAGCGGCAATTCGGGTCCTGGAACAGTGTGGTGCCGGGCGCCGCGCGACGCCCGCCGGCATGGCCGGAGCCGCATCATGCCCGAGCCGGTTGTGGCCCGCCATGCACAGATGGGCGCAGCCGGCGCTGTACAGTTTTGCGCGCGGCAACATTTTGCGGTCCAGCCGCGCGGGTTCTATGGTGGAAGGGCAACTTTCATGGAGCCATCGATGGATGCGACCGCACCTCCCCGTCATGTCGTGATCACCGGCGCCGCCGGGGCGCTGGGCCGCGCCGTGGCCAGCCGTTTCGCCGCCGAGGGCGCCCGGCTGGCCTTGATCGACCGTGACCTGCAGCACCTGCAAACCGTGTTTGCCCATCCGGAGCCCGGGCAGCACGGCATGCTGCTCCACGCGGCCGACGTCACGTCCGACACGGCCATGGCGCCGGTGGCGGCGGCCATCCTCGATGCCTTCGGCGCGGTCGACGTGCTGGTCCACGTGGCCGGCGGCTTCGAAATGGGCGAGCCCACCCACACGCTGAGCCGGGAATCCTGGCTGCGGATGATGGATCTGAACGCGTGGTCCTTCGTCGCCGTGACCGGCCATTTCATTCCGGCGATGATGTTCCAGCGCAGCGGCAAGGTCGTGGCCGTCTCGGCGCGCGGCGCCACGGCCGGCGCGGCCACGATGGGGGCCTACAGCGCGTCCAAGAGCGCCCTGCAGCGGCTGGTGGAAAGCCTCTCGCGCGAGGTGCGCGCGGCGGGCATCAACGTCAACAGCATCGCCCCGGGCATCCTGGACACGCCGGCCAACCGCAATGCCATGCCGGCGGCGGAGCATACGCTCTGGGTGTCTACTGGCGCGGCAGCGCGTGCGGTAGCGTTCCTGGCCTCCGATGGCGCTCAGGCGATCCACGGGCAGCATCTTGTGCTGGATGGGCTGAGCTAGGGATGAAGAACACCCCCGCCACCCCCGTCACCTCCATATGGCTGGCGCTTGCGTTCTGGCTCCTGCCTGGCCTGTCCCTCCTGCTGGGCGGCTGTGCGAGCCGGCCAGTCAATCCGCCGATCGCCCAGGCAGACCAGAATGCCGGCTATCGATTCTTTACGCGGCCCCAGTTCGCGGCCAGCAAGGAAAACCTCGTCATCCTGGCCTTTTCGGGCGGGGGGACCCGCGCGGCGGCCTTTTCGTATGGCGTCCTGGAGTTCCTGCGCAACACGGAAGTCGTCGGGCCGCGCGGCAAGTCGCGCCTGCTCGATCATGTGAGCGTGGTGACCGGGGTGTCGGGCGGCAGCTTTACGGCGCTGGCCTATGGGCTCTACGGCGAAAAGCTGTTCGATGACTACGAGCAGCGTTTCCTCAAGCGCGATGTGCAAGGCACGATCACGCGACGGACTTTCAATCCGGCCTACTGGCCATCCCTGTGGTCGAGCGGATGGGGCCGCTCGGAACTGGCGGCGGACCTCTACGATGAAATCCTGTTCAATGGGGCGACGTTCGGCGACCTCAACCGGGGGCAGGGCCCGTTTATCGTGGCCTCGGCCACCGATATCACCACGGGCGCGCGCCTGCCCTTTACGCAGGCCACGTTCGATGTGCTGTGTTCGGACCTCAACGCCGTGCGGCTGTCGCGGGCGGCGGCGGCCTCGTCCGCCGTGCCGGTGGTGCTCACGCCGATCACCCTGAACAACTACGGCGGCAATTGCCACTACACGCCGCCGGACTGGATCCAGCCGTTTATCCATGACAGCGAGCCGCCCCGGCCCGCCGCGCGCGCCAGTCGCCATATCAAGGAAGAGGCGGAGTTTGGCGACAGCATCAACCGACCCTATCTCCATGTGGTGGATGGCGGCGTGTCCGACAACCTCGGCATGCGCAGCGTGCTGGATACCCTGGAACTCATGGAAGCGCTGCATCTGGTCGGCCTCCAGACGCCGCTCGATCAGGTGCGCCACATCGTGGTCTTTGTCGTCAATTCGCTTTCCGTGCCCAAGACGGAATGGGACAAGTCCGAATCTCCGCCGGGCATGATCGAAATCCTGGTGAAAGCTGCCGGCGTGCCGATCGACCACTATTCCTATGAGGCGACCGAACTGCTGAAGGACAGTCAGGCGCGCTGGCGGGCCATGGGCGAGGTGCGCCGCTCGGCGGCGTTCGCTGCGAACAAGGATGCGGGGGTCGCCCGTGCGCTACGCACGCCAGACGCGACGATCTACGCCATCGACGTGTCGTTCGCCCGGCTGGAGGACAAGGAGGAACTGGCCTACCTCAATGAACTTCCCACATCGTTCTCCCTGCCGCCCGAGGCCGTCGACCGCCTGCGTGCGGCGGCCGGGAAAATCATCATGACCTCGCCGGACTTCCAGCGGCTGCTGAAGGATGCCGGCGCGACCATCGTCGCCGATCCGAAAAAGGCCGACGCTGCAGCGGCCACGGGGCGATAGGGGACGCCTTCAGGGGAAGCCTTCCGGGGAAGCCCTCAGCGCCGGGCCAGCCGTGCCAGCGGCAGCGTCTCCAGCCGCTCCAGCACCACGGTGCGCATGGCCGGCGGCGTGGGCAGGGTGTCGAGCAGGGCCGGCCAGCGCTCGCGGGCCAGGCTGACGGCGTCCTTCACGGCCGCCAGCGCGATGCGCTCGGCGATCTTGGCCTCGCGGGCGAAGTCGCGGTAGGTCTCCAGGGTTTGCTTGCGCTGCAGGCCGTCGATGGCCACGTTCTGGCCGAAGGCCGCGAAGCCGGACAGCGCCGCCACGCTGACGATGTCATAGGCGGGCGACAGCTCGGGCATGGTCCCGTTCCGATACAGAAAAGAGAAGTTCTTGAGATGGGCGTCGCTGTTGCCGATCAGCGTGTTCACGGCCTGCCGCATGAAGAACTGCCGCACGTCCTCGATGCCGCGCACGCTGAGCCGCTCCAGCAGGCGGACGATGGCCACGTAGGCGTCGTTGCCGGCGTACTTGCGCGAGGGCATACGCGTCAGCACCTGGCAGCCGTCTTCCGCATGCACGCGCCCGCCGGGTTCGCGGTCGAAACGGTCCACGGCCAGGAAGTGCAGGTCGGCGCCGAGCGCTTCGGCCAGGCCGGGTACGTCGATGGTCGCCAGCGGCTGCGGTTTGCACGGCGCCACGGCCACGCCGGCCGCCTGCGCCAGCTGCATCGACACATATTCGTTAAAGATCTGGCTGTCGTCGTTGCGGGCCGGCAGCTTGGCGATCAGGTCCGACAGCCGCCCGTGGGTGGGCATGGTGTAACGCTTGCCGGCGTGCGCGGTGGACAGCGCGAGCTTGTTCTGCACGCCGGACACCGATGCCGCGCCCTCGGTGGCGCCTTCCACCACGGCGATTTCCAGGTTGTCCGCGCCGCCGGTCACGCCCACGGTGCGCACGGTGTCAGGCAGGGCGTCAATGTCCGCCGGGCGGACGATCAGCGCGCCGGGCAGGTCTTCGCCGGCTGCGGCCAGCACGCCGAAGTCGTCGCGGTCGTCCGGATGGTGCCGCGTGGCTTCCAGCCGCCGGCGCAGCTCGCCCTCAGGCAGCAGGCCGGCAAAGTAAGGCGGCAGCTCGCCATGGGTGTTGTAGAGCGCGGGATGGAACGGGTTGGCGAGGATCGTGGCGGTCAGCGCCTCGTTGCCCGGAATCGTCAGCGAGAGGCTCAGCGTCGGCCGTCCGGCATCGCCCCGGAAGGCTTCGCCCGGCACGAAGCGCGTGGTGCGGCCGGCCTCGCAAAGATAGCCGCACAGCATGTTGTGCAGGTGGACGGTGAGATAGCGCGGGCGCAGGCCGTCAGGCATCGGCGTCTCCGAGCAGCAGGTCGACCGAGGTGGGCGCGGCGCGGTCCGGGCCGGTGGCCTTGCCGCTCACGGTGCGCTGGACTTCGGCCAGATGCTCGCGCGGTACGAGGACCCACTCGGCGTCGAGGGCGGTGGCGATGGCCTCAAGTGTTGATCCGCGCACATCCTGCTTGCCGCTCAGGGCCACCGACAGGTTGGGTGCCGCCATGCCGATCAGACGGCCGACAGCGCCGAGCGAGAGGCCGCGCGCCTTGCGAAGCTGGCCCAACTGGGCGGCGAAGGAGGACATAGGTCAAACCGAGGGTGGTGTTATGTCATAGCATAGCAGTCGTCCCAAAATTATGCTATTTCATCATTTGTCGATCTTTATTATGGATTGACATAATATCCGCCTCCGAGCCGAGCGGCGGGGCGATGTGCTCCAGCGGGCGCCGCTCCGCATCCACGCCGAACCGCAGCGCCAGCAATCCCGCCACGATCACCAGCGCCGCGCCAATGGCGTACCCCACGGCCACCGCCCCCCGGCTGCCGGTCTCGATCAGCATGCCGAACAGCACCGGGGCGATAAACCCGCCCGTGCCAGTGCCCACCGCGTAGAAGATGGAGATGGCCAGCGCGCGCATTTCGAGCGGAAAGACTTCGCTCGCCGTCAGGTAGGCCGAGCTGGCCGCCGCCGAGGCCAGGAAGAACACCGCCGACCAGCACAGCGCCTGCGCGCGCGCGTCCAGCCAGCCTTCCATGAACGCCCAGCCTGTGGCGGCGAGGCCGATGCCGGACAGCACATAGGTCACCGCGATCATCTTGCGGCGGCCCACGCGGTCGAACAGCGGCCCCAGGATCAGCGGGCCGAGCGCATTGCCGATGGCGAACGGGAAGATATAGAGCGCCACGCGTTCCTCCGCCACGCCGTAGAAGCGCGTGAGCACCAGCGCGTAGGTGAAGAAAATGGCGTTGTAGAAGAAGGCCTGCGCCACCATCAGCGCGAAGGTGACCACACTGCGCGTGCGGTAGCGCCGCACCAGCAGCCCTACGATCTCGCGCACGGTCGGCACGGGCCGGCCCGCGTAGGCCACGTGCGCGGCGGGGTCCGGCGGCGGCAGCGGGCCGTGGCGCGCGGCCACCTCGGCCTCGATGCCGGCAATCACCCGCTCCGCCTCCGCGCGGTGGCCGTGCGTGGCCAGCCAGCGCGGGCTTTCGGGYACGTGGCGSCGGATCAGGACGATSGCCACCGCCAGCACCGCGCCCAGCGCGAAACAGGCGCGCCAGCCCCAGACCGGGCCGAGCACGCGCGGATCGAGCACCACCAGGCTCAGCCCCGCACCCAGCGCCGCACCGAGCCAGAAGCTGCCGTTGATGGCAAGGTTGACGCGCCCCCGCACGCGCGCCGGGATCAGTTCGTCGATGGCGGAATTGATGGCCGCGTATTCGCCGCCAATGCCGAGCCCGGTCAGGAAGCGGCACAGCGCGAAGAACGCGAAGTTCGGCGAGAACGCCGTCAGCAGCGTCGCCGTCATGTAGACGAACAGCGTGGCGAGGAACAGGCGCTTGCGGCCCAGGCGGTCGGCCATGCGGCCGAAGACGAGCGCCCCGGTGACGGCCCCTAATATATATAGGGACCCGGTCCAGCCGACCTGCGAGGCGGAGAGCCCGAGCGTGTCGGGCCGCTCCAGCACGGCGCCCACGGAGCCGACGAGGGTGACCTCCAGCCCGTCGAGCACCCAGGCAATGCCGAGGGCGAGAGCCACGCGCCAGTGCCAGGCGGACCAGGGCAGGCGGTCGAGGCGCGCGGGGATGTCAGACTGCCAGCCGGCGATAAGCGTCTCCGATGGCTATCGACCGGCGGCATCCCATTGATGCCGCCAGCGGTCAGCGGTCAGGTCAGTGCGAAAGGTTCAGCATTCCCGGCCGACGGCTTTCAGCATCGAGCGGCCATGGGCAGTGATTTGAGGGCAAGGCCGTCGGCCTTGTTCGGCTTGCAGGGTAACGAGTTCGCGGGCGACGAGTGCATCGAGGTCGACGGGATCGATCTCGCGTGCGTCCGCAGTATCGGAGCGGGTATGGGGGCCGTTGCCGATCAGCATCAGCGTGGCCAGTTCGTGTGGGCTCAGCACGGTGTTCTCCTTGGCGAGAGGGGAGCGGTTGCTGGGGACTCGGGGGTCGCCTGGCAGTAGCGGCCTCCGTTAGGGATTGTGGACTATCGCGGCCCGGCTTTCACGCTGCAACGCATCGTGATCGGAGGTCGACAGTTCGCGACAGTCATTGCTTTGACGAGCCCCGCCGGGGTGGGTTCCACACCGATACAAAGCCGATACATCCCCACCGTGCCGTGTTACACGCCCATCGCCACACCGTCGCTGCGCGGATCGTGCGCGCCCGCCAGCGCGCCGTCTTCGCCGATGGCAATCACGCCCGGATGCCCCGCCAGCGGGCTCTGCGGCGAAATGACGCTCACTTCATGGCCACGGCGTGCCAGGGCCGTGATCACGTCCGTGCCAGCGTCGGCTTCCAGCTTCAGGCTGTCGGCGGCATCGGAGAAGGTGCGGCCGAGCAGGAAGCGGGGCCGTGCCAGCGCCGTGAGCGGGTCCATGCCGTAGTCGATCAGCCGCGTGAGCACGGCGGCCAGCGTCTGCGGCTGGCCGTCGGCGCCCTGCGTGCCGTACAGCAGGCGCGGCTTCCCGTCCTTGAGATACATGCCCGGATTCAGCGTATGGAACGGACGCTTGCCCGGTTGAATCGCGTTGTGATGGGTGGGATCGACGCTGAACGCCGCGCCCCGGTTGTGCCACAGGATGCCGGTATCGCCGGCCATCACGCCGCTGCCCCAGTCGAAATACACGGTCTGGAGCACGCTCACGCAGCGGCCCTCGCGGTCCACTGCGCTCAGGAAGACGGTGTCGCCGTGCTGGTAGACGTGCGGCCAGTCGAGCGCGCGCGCCGGGTCGATGCGCGCGGCCATGGCGTCCAGGCGCGCGGGGGCGAGCATCGCTTCGGCCGGTACGTCGACGAACTCGGGGTCGGCCACGTAGCGGTTGCGCTCGATGAACGCCTCCTTCACGGCCTCCACCAGCAGGTGGTAGTAGTCCGCGCTGCCCTCGGCGATGCCGGTGAGGTCGAATCGATCGAGGATGCCGAGGATCTGGAGCGTGGTCACGCCCTGCGTGGGCGGCGGCAGGCTCAGCAGCTCGCCGCCACGATAGGGCACGCGCAGCGGCAGCGCGTCGCGCGCGGCGGTACGCGCAAGGTCCGCCATGCGCAACGGCGAGCCCACGGCGCGCAGGCCGGCGACGATGCGCTCGGCCAGCTCGCCTTCATAGAACTCGCGCGCGCCATGGCTGGCGATGCGTTCGAGGCTGCGGCCCAGCGCCTGCTGGCGCAATGTCGTGCCGATGGCCGGGATTGCACCATCGGGCATGAAGGTCTGTGCGAAGCCGGGCCAGTTGCCCAGCTCATCGGCCCGGAAGTTCTGCCAGAAATGTTGCGATGGCGTGACCGGGAAGCCCTCGTGCGCGTAGGCGATGGCGCGGCGGAACAGCGCGGACCAGTCCTGCCGGCCGCCCCAGGTGTCGCGGCTGATGGTGAAGGCGCGGTCCCAGGTATCGACCGTGGCGGCGGTGGTCAGCGTGGCGCCCGGGCCGCGCGTGGGAATCGACTCGCCAAACGCCGGCAGCGCCTGCGCGGCCTGGCCGATGCCGGACAGCGTGCGCACGTTGCCCGCGCGGTCGCTGATGAGCCAGAAGGCGTCGCCGCCCAGCCCCGTGAAGTGCGGATAGGTGACGGCCAGCGTGGCGCCGATGGCGATGGCGGCTTCGATGGCGGTGCCGCCATCGCGCAGGATCTCGAGACCCGCCTCGCTGGCGAGCGCATGCGGGCTGGTGACCATGCCCTCGCGGGAATGGGCGAGATTGGGGGCGAGGGCGGGGGTATGCGGGTTTGGCGTCATCGTGGGTTCAATGTCCTCCCAGATAGGCCTGCACCAGCGCCGGGTCGCGCGCGAGTTCGTCGGCCGGGCCGCTGGCCACGACGCGGCCTTCCTCCAGCACATAGGCGCGGTCCGCCAGCGACAGCGCGAGCGCGGCCATCTGGTCGACCAGCAGGATGGTGATGGAGGCCTCGCGCAGCGTATCGAGCGAGGCGAACAGCTCGTCGATGACCTTCGGCGCGAGGCCGAGCGACGGTTCGTCGAGCAGCAGCACGGTGGGCTGCGACATCAGCCCGCGCGCCACGGCCAGCATCTGCTGTTCGCCGCCGGAAAGCAGGCCGGCGCGCTGGTGCTGGCGCTCACGCAGGCGCGGGAAGCGGGCGAACATCGATTCCACGCGGCGCATCATCTCCACGCGCGGGAGCGGGCCGGACGGGAAGGCGCCAAGGCGGAGGTTGTCGAGCACGGACAGCTCCGGGAACACCTGCCGGCCTTCCGGCACGAGTACCACGCCCATCGCGGCGATGCGCGCGGCGTCGAGCCGGGCGAGGTCGGTCCCGTCGAACGTGATGCCGCCTTGCACCGGGCGATGCAGGCCCGCCAGCGCACGCATCAGCGTGGACTTGCCGGCGCCGTTGGCGCCCAGTAGCGCGACCATCTCGCCCTCGCGCACTTGCAGGTCCACATCGTGCAGGACCGGCGCGGCGCCATAGCCGGCGCGCAGCGCGCTCACGCCCAGCACTTCCGGCAGCGGCGCGCCACCCACCGGCTGGCTGGCCGAGGGTTTGCGAGCCGGCGCGTTGGCGGCGTCGCCCAGATAGGCGCGGCGCACGGCTGGATCGGTGCGGATCGCCTCGGGCGTGCCCACGGCCAGGCGCTGGCCGGCATCGATCACGACGATGCCATCGGAGACATCCATCACGAGCGACATGTCGTGTTCGACCAGACCGACTGCCACGCCGCTATCGGCGATCTTGCGCAGCAGGCGGCCCAGCGTGGCCTTGTCCTCGCGCGAGAGGCCGGCGGCCGGTTCGTCCAGCAGCAGCACGGCGGGGCGCGTAGCCAGTGCGCGGGCGATTTCCACGAGGCGGCGGTCCACGTGGGCCAGATCGGCGGCGCTGGCGTCCGGGTCGCCGGTGTAGCCGCAGGCGGCCAGCAGTGCGCGCGCTTCCTCGCGCACGGCGGGGGCGGTGAAACCGGCGATGCCGAGCAGCGTGCCGAGGCGGCCCTTGGTCAGCGCGATGGCCACGTTGTCCGTGGCGCTCATGCCGGCGAAGAGCTGCGTGGTCTGGTAGGTGCGGGCGACGCCTTGCCGGGCGCTGTCGCAGGCGCCGCGCGCCGGCAGCGGCGCCGTGCCAAGCTGGCGCCCGCCCTCGCGCGGACGGTAGTAGCCGGACAGCATGTTCAGCACGGTGGACTTGCCGGCGCCATTCGGCCCGATCAGGCTCGTCACCTGACCCGGCGGCAGATCGAACGACAGGTTGTCCACGGCGCGCACGCCGCCGAACACCATCGACAGGCCGAGCGCCGAGAGGCCCCGGCGCGTCTCCTCCGGTCGCACCGGCAGCTGCGCGCCAGCCACGGAAGCATGGGCGGCAGCCGCGCGGGCCGGCCGCAGGCGGCGCAGCAGGTCCGTCACCACGCCCACCATGCCCGTGGGCGCCACCCAGAGCACCACCAGCAACAGCATGCCGAAGCAGAGCAGGCGCAGGTTCTCCAGGCTGGACAGCAACTCGGGCAGCAGGCCAACCACAACGGCGCCCGCCACCGGGCCGACCACCGTGCCCGCCCCGCCAATCATCACCACCAGCACGAACAGGATCGATTGCAGGAACGAGAACATCCCCGGCGTGACCATGCCCTGCAGCGGCGCAAACAGCCCGCCAGCCAGCCCCGCCAGCGCGGCGGAGAACGCGAAGCCCACGGTCTTGACCACGAGCGGATTGACACCGATCGACGCCGCAGCGGTTTCGCTGTCACGCACCGCGCGCATCGCCGCGCCCCAGCTACCGCGTGCGATGCGGGCATAGGCGGCCAGCGCCACGCCCAGCACGGCCAGCGCGATCAGCGCCAGTGCACGCTCGCCGCCTTCCACGCCGGGCAACGACGGTTGCGCGATGCCCATCAGGCCGTTCTGCCCGCCGGTCAGCGCGCGCCACTCCACGGCGCCGTGCTCGACGATAAAGCCGAAGGCTATGGTGACCATCGCCAGGCCGGGGCCCTTCACGCGCAGCGCGGGCAGGGCGAGCAGGCCGCCCAGCAGCGCGGCGATCAGCGCGCCCACCGGCCACGCGGCCCAGAAGCTCCAGCCGGCCTGGCCGGTCAGGATGGCGACCGTGTACGCGCCGATCGCATAGAAGCCGACATGGCCGAACGACACCTGCCCGGTGAGCCCGAGCAGCAGGTTCAGGCCCACGCCGCAGATGGCCAGCATCGCCACGCCGGCAATCACGAAGACAAAATAGCCGTTGAGCGACAGCACGAGCCCGCCGGCGGCCAGCAGAACCGCCAGCATGGCGAGGATCTGGAGTGGCGTGCCCAGCCCGAGCAGCGGGGCGGCGGCGCGCGCCGGCCGGGCCAGCGGCGCAGGGGAAGCCGGCGGGGCGGACGGATTGGAAGAAACCATCGAATCGTTCATACCTTGCGTACCTCCGCGCGTCCGAACAGGCCGTCCGGCCGCAGGGCCAGCAGCGCAATCACCAGCGCGAACGTGATGATCTGGGTGTAGCTGGAGCCCAGTGATGCGGTGATGAGTGCCTCGGCCACGCCGAAGATCAGCCCGGCAATCATCACGCCCCAGGCACTGGAGAGCCCGCCGAGAATGGCCACGGCGAAGGCTTTCAGGCCGAACACGGTGCCCATGTCCGCCTGTACGTTGAACAGCGGCGCGATCAGCACGCCGGCAATGCCGGCCAGCAGCGTGGAAATGGCAAACGCGCCGGCGATGGTGCGGCGGATGGGAATGCCCATCAGGCGCGCGGCGTCGCGGTTCTGCACCACGGCCAGCATCGCCACGCCCCAGCGCGAGCGGCGCAGCACGTAGTGCAGCACGGCCGCCAGCGCGAGGCCGACCACGGGAATCACCAGTTGCAGCGGATAGACGCCGACGCCGGTATCGCCCAGCTGCACGGACTGTGCGGCGAGCGGGGAGGGCAGGCTGCGCGGCTCGGTGCCGAAGGCGAGCATCACCAGGTTATCGAGCACGATGCCGAGCGCGACGGTGGCCATCAGCCACGCATTGGAGCCCCGGCTCGCGAACGGGCGCACGGCCAGGAATTCCACGGCCAGCCCGTAGAGCGCGCACAGGCCGAGGGCCAGCACGATGGCGAGCGGCATCGGCCAGCCGAGCGTCTGCGCGAAGCTGTACGTCAGCACTGCTCCCAGCATCATCGAACTGCCCTGCGCGAAGTTGACGGTGGCGGACACCGCGTAGGTGATGTGGAAGCCCAGGGCCATCAGGCCATACATGCTGCCCAGGCCGAGCCCGCTGATGAGGGCGGAGATCCAAAGCATGGTGAATCCTTGATTTTGCTTGCCAATCGATATCGCGCGACGATGCGCCGGCCCTCTCCCCCGGCCCCTCTCCCGCACGCGGGAGAGGGGAGCAAACCGACGGTGTTCTCCCCTCTCCCTCTGGGAGAGGGGCGGGGGAGAGGGCAGGCGCTTGAACGATCGATATTGCTTCTACGAAGCGCCTGTCTTACTTCGCCACCGGCACGATGCGGTTGTCGATGAACTGCGCCCAGACGTAGTCGTTTTCGCTCAGGGCGTCATGCGCGGTCGGGGAGAACGGCTTCACGTAGGTCTTGATCAAGCCCTCGTAGCGGTCGATCTTGTAGAAGCCTTCGCGGATGGCATCGCCCTTGGTGCTGCCGGCCTTGGCAATCGCCAGCGCAGCGAGCTGCGTGGCGTCGTAGGCGTTGGCCACGCCCACGGCCGGGGTGATGTCGTCCGGGCCCTTGATGTCGCTGTACTTTGCCTTGAGGTCGGTCACCACGCGCGTGCTGACCGGGGTCTGTGCGCCGAAGAAGCTGTACGTCTGCACGAAGTGGACGTTCTTGGCGTTCGGGCCAGCCAGTTCGGTGAAGCGGCCGCCGGCCGGGCCCCAGTGGGAGACCACCGGCACCTTCCAGCCCATGCGGTCCAGCGACTTCACCACCTGCGCGGACGGGCCTACGTTGCCCACCATCAGCAGCACGTCGGCGCCGGCGGCCTTCAGGCGGCCGAGCTGGGGCACCACATCCACGTCATTGGCCTCGAATTTCTCCACGCCCACCGGCTTGCCGCCCTTGGCGGCCATCGCGGCGACGATGCCCTTCTCGTTCGACTCGCCCCACGGGTTGTTCACCAGGATCAGGCCGGGCTTGGTGGCGTTGAAGGTCTTCTGGGCGTACTGGAGCATCGCCTTGTCCACGACCTCGTCCACGGCGGACACGCGGAAGGCGAAGTTCGGGTTGGCGCCATTGCGCGTGATCGGCGTGCCGGCGGCCCACGGGCCCATGAACGGCACCTTCTCCTGATTGGCGATCGGCACGATGGCCATCGACACCGGCGTGTCGAGCCCGCCGAACAGCACGGCCACCTTCTCCTTGTAGATCAGCTCGCGCGCGGCCAGCACACCCTTGGCCGGGTTGCCCTCGTCGTCGCGGCGCACCAGTTCCAGCTTGCGGCCGCCCAGCAGGCCGCCCTTGGCGTTGATCTCGTCGATGGCGACGGTCATGCCGCGCGTCAGCGACTCGCCGGCGCGCGCCGACTGGCCGGACAACGCCGTGATCAGGCCGATCTTGATGGTGTCGGCGGCCTGGGCGGGCAGCGCCGTCATGACGCAGGCAGCGGCGGCGGTCGCGAGGAGGGCGCGGCGTTGGGGACGAAACATGGCAGTTCTCCGGATGGGCGGATCGATGGGGGATGGGTGCTTCGATCCACCCGGCTCGCAAGAGCCGTGCCAATCCGTCGACAAAACCGAAAATGATCCCGGAGCGATTGACACGTCAAGATGCAGACGATCTGGCCCGCATTTTGCGAACGATCTGCAAACCTGGCTGCATACGATCCGTCATGGTTCATGTCGCACGAATCCGGTGCGCGATGAGCCAAAGCGGGGCACATTTGATGAGAGGCATCCCTCCATGACGCAAAACCCGAGTCCGCTGGCGGCCACGCAGGCCACCGCCGGGCTTCCCACCTTCGGCCCGCTGCGCGACCATGGCCGCTTTCCGTACCGGCCGATTACCGACGCCGACCCGTTCCGCTGGCCCAATGGCGCGCGGCTGGCGGTCTACCTCGGCTTCAATATCGAGCACTTCGCCTTTGGCGAGGGGCTGGGCGCGAACCTCGGGCCAGTTTCGCCGCAGCCGGACGTGCTCAACTACAGCTGGCGCGAGTACGGCAACCGCGTGGGCGTGTGGCGCTGCCTGGAGTTGTTCGACCGGCTGGAGATGCCGGCCGGCGTGCTGCTGAACACCGCGCTCTATGACCATTGTCCCGAAGTGCTGGACGCCTGCCTGGCGCGCGGCGACGAGCTGATCGGCCATGGCCACACCAATGCCCATCGCCAAAGCGAGTTCGACGAAGCGGGCGAGCGGGCGCTGCTGGTGCACTGCCGGGAGCGCATCGCGGCGCATAGTGGGCGGGCGCCGGGCGGCTGGCTGTCGCCGTGGATCTCCGAGACGATGGTGACGCCGGACCTGCTGGCCGAGACTGGCTACCGCTACACGCTGAACTGGGCACACGATGACCGCCCGGTGCGCATGGCCACGCGCGGCGGCCCGCTGTGGTCGATTCCCTATCCGCAGGAACTGAACGACATCCCGATGATCATCGCGCGCCACCTCGACGGTGCCGCCTTCGCCGACATGATCATCGACCAGTTCGACGAGATGCTGGCGCAGGCCAACGATCCGCAGCACCCGCAGCCGCTCGTGATGGGCATCGCGCTGCATCCCTACCTGGTGGGCCAGCCGTACCGGCTGCGGCACCTGCGCCGGGCGCTGGCGCATATCGCGGCGCGGCGCTCCCATGGCGAGGTCTGGCTGACCACGCCGGGTGCGATCTGCGACGCGATGGATGCCGTGGACCCTGTCGCAGTGACCCCTTCACGCTAATATCATGGCCATCGTTTCCCTGACCGAAGTCATGTCCACCAAAGCTGCCAGGAAGCCCGCGGCCGCCAAGGCCGCCGCCAAGCGGACTTCCGAGACCGTCAAGCCCGTCGATCCGATCGAGGAAGAGACCGCCGACGACGCCGATACGCGCATCTATCAGGCCATCTTCGACGGCGTGCTCAACCATCGGCTGACGCCGGGCACCAAGCTGCCCGAGCCGGAGCTGTGCCAACTGTTCGGCGTGGGCCGTGCCGTGGTGCGTCGGGTGCTGGAGAAGCTGGCCCACGATGGCATCGTGGCGCTGCGGCCGAACAAGGGCGCGGTGATCGCCGAGCCCACGCCCGAGGAAACCAGCCAGATCTTCGAGGCCCGCCGGGCGATGGAACGCGTGCTGGTGGAACTCGCCGTCACGCGTGTGACCGAAGCCGATCTGCGCGACCTGCGCCGCCAGTTGGCCGAGGAGCACGACGCCATGCACCGCTTCGACCAGCCCTCGTGGGCGCGGCTGGCCAGCGGCTTCCACCTGCGCATTGCGGCGCTGGCACGCAACCCGGTGCTGCAACGCTACCTGACCGAACTGGTCTCGCGCTGCTCGCTGATCGTGGGCCTCTACGAGCCGCCCGGCCACGCGCCGTGCGAGCACGACGAGCACGCGGCCATCGTCGCCTGCATCGAGGCCCGCGATGCGGCCGGCGCCGTCGCGCGCATGGAAGCCCATTTGCGCGAACTCGAGGAACGGATCGAAACCTCGCGCATGCAGGGCGAGAAGAGCCTGGCGCAGATGCTGGGATTGCCAAAGACCAGCAAGGGCTGACCGGAACACCCCATGGAAATCGACTTCAACGCCATCACCGAATACCAGCGCTACAAGCTCATGGCGAGTCTGATCGTGCCCCGGCCCATCGCGCTGGTGACCACGCTCGGGCCAGACGGCACGGCCAACGCCGCACCGTTCTCGATGTTCAACATGCTGGGAGAGGAGCCGCCGATCGTGATGATCAGCGTCAACCGCCTGGGCGACGGCGCGCTGAAGGACACGGCGGCGAATATCGTGCGCACGAAGGAGTTCGTGGTGCACCTCAGCGACGAGGCCATGGCCGAGAAGATGCATCGCTGCGGCGAACGGCTGCCGCCCGATGTGAGCGAACTGGCACGGGTGGGCCTCACGGCGGCGCCGTGCACCCAGGTGGCGGTGCCCCGGATTGCCGAGGCGCCCGTCGCGTTCGAATGCACGCTGTGGGAGACGCTGGAGACCGCGAGCCGCCAGATCTTCATCGGCCGCGTGCTGCGCCTGCAYGCGCGSGACGGSCTGATCGACACCGAACCCTGGCGCGTGCGCCTGCAGGACTACTTCCCCGTGGGGCGTTTCGGCGCCAGCTTCTACGTGACCACGCGCGACCGCTTCTCGCTGGAGAAAGAGGCCGGCGTGGTCACGGCCTCAACCGCGATCGACGAGATGTGAACCGAGCGGCGCGGCGGGACGGCGGCGCTGTTGCCACTGCGCCGCCTTGGCGATGATCTCGCCGACAATGCCGCGCCGGAACGTCAGCACGCAGATCACGAAGATCACGCCGGTCACCATCGTCACGGACTCGCCGAGCGTGTTGAACCAGTCGAAGCCGGTGAGCCTGGCGAGGAACGTGCCGAGGTCGCCCAGCTTGTTCTCCAGCGCGATCACCACCAGTGCGCCCACGATAGGGCCCGTCAGCGTGCCGAGGCCGCCCACCAGCGTCATCAGGATCACGGCGCCGGACATCGACCAGTGCACATCGGTCAGCGTCTCGAAACCGAGCACCAGCGCCTTCAGCGAGCCGGCCAGCCCGGACAGCGCCGCCGACAGCACGAAGGCGGCCAGCTTGAAGCGATCTACGTCGTAGCCGAGCGACACGGCGCGCGGTTCGTTCTCCTTGATGGCCTTGAGGATCTGGCCGAACGGCGAATGGATGATCCGCACGATCAGCGCGAACGCCGCCACCACGATAACGAGTACCACGTAATACAGCACGAGGTCGTCGCCCAGCGGCAGCAGGCCGAACAGGTTGCCGCGCGGAATGCCCTGGATGCCGTCCTCGCCACCGGTGAACGGCGCCTGCAGGCAGAAGAAGTACAGCATCTGCGCCAGCGCCAGCGTGATCATCGAGAAGTAGATGCCCTGGCGACGGWTGGCCAGCGCGCCCATCGCCCAGCCCGTGACGGCGGCGCCGGCGGTGCCGATCAGCAGGCCCAGTTCCGGCGTCACGCCCCAGACCTTCATGGCGTGACCGGCCGCGTAGCCGGCGCCGCCGAAGAAGGCCGCATGACCGAAGGACAGCAGGCCGGTGTAGCCGATCAGCAGGTTGAAGGCGCAGGCGAACAGTGCGAAGCACAGCACCTTGAGCACGAACACCGGGTAGGCGCCGAGCATCGGCGCCAGCGCCACGACGAGCAGCGCGATGCCGTAAAGCGCGGCGCGGCCGCGGGGGTTTTGCGAATCCAGCATTTATTTTTCCTTCCCGAACAGACCGGCGGGACGCAGCAGCAGCACGATCACCATGATGAAGAACACGACCGTGGAGGACGCTTCCGGATAGAACACCTTGGTCAGGCCCTCGATCACGCCGAGGCCCAGGCCGGTGAGGATGGCGCCCATGATCGAGCCCATGCCGCCAATCACCACCACTGCGAACACCACGATGATCAGGTTCTGGCCCATCAGCGGCGAGACCTGCACCACCGGTGCGGCCAGCACGCCCGCGAAGGCGGCCAGCGCCACGCCGAAGCCATAGGTCAGCGTCACCATCAATGGCACGTTCACGCCGAACGCTTCCACCATCTTCGGGTTCTCGGTGCCGGCGCGCAGGTAGGCGCCGAGCTTGGTCTTCTCGATGACGAACCACGTGGCGAAGCAGACCACCAGCGAGGCCACCACGACCCAGCCGCGATAGTTCGGCAGGATCATGAAGCCGAGGTCGGTGGCGCCTTGCAGCGCGTCCGGCGGCGAGTAGGGCAGGCCGGACACGCCGTAGATCGAGCGGAACACGCCCTCGATCACCAGCGTGATGCCGAGCGTCAGCAGCAAGCCGTAGATGTGGTCGAGCTTGTAGATCCAGCGCAGCATGGTCTTCTCGATGACCACGCCGAGCACGGCCACCACCAGCGGCGAGAGCGCCAGCATGACCCAGTAGTTGAGGCCGGCGTACTCCATGCCGGCCCAGGCGAGCACGGCGCCGAGCATGAACAGCGCGCCATGGGCGAAGTTGATCACGTTGAGCAGGCCGAAGATGACGGCCAGCCCAAGGCTCAGCATCGCGTAGAACGCACCGTTGACGAGCCCCAGCAGCAGCTGGGACATCAGCGCCGGCAGGGGAATCCCAATATCGAAAGTCATGAAATGCGGTTCCCTTTGTGTCTACACGCCAAGCAGTTCGTTCAGCACCGGCATCTTGGCCTGCAGTTCGGCGGCGGCGAAGCGCTCGACGATCTGCCCGTGCTCCATCACGTAGAAGCGGTCGGCCAGCGGCGCGGCGAAGCGGAAGTTCTGCTCCACCATGACCACCGTGTAGCCGTGTAGCC
>NZ_JBFTJE010000030.1:0-42210 GCF_056395265.1 Cupriavidus sp. 10L43_2 | reverse complement strand
GTCGTACTTCTTGGCCGAGCCGCCAAACTTCGCAGCCAGCACCGTGGCGATTGCTGCCGTCAGCGTCGTCTTGCCGTGGTCAACGTGACCAATCGTACCTACGTTCACGTGCGGCTTGGTCCGCTCGAACTTTTCCTTTGCCATTTTTCAGCTCCTAATGGAATGCAATCTTGTTGTTTCATCGCGCCGCCGCACCGGCAGGCGCGGCGGCAAACTTCCAATTACTTGCCCTTGGCCGTGATCACGGCTTCGGCGATGTTCTTGGGTGCCTCGGCGTAATGCTTGAATTCCATGGTGTACGTGGCGCGACCTTGCGTGGCCGAGCGCAGCGACGTGGAATAACCGAACATTTCCGACAGCGGGACTTCGGCCTTGATGATCTTGCCGCCGCCAATCATGTCGTCCATGCCCTGCACGATGCCGCGACGGGACGACAGATCGCCCATCACCGTACCCGTGTAGTCTTCCGGCGTTTCCACTTCCACGGCCATCATCGGCTCGAGCAGAACCGGGCTGGCCTTGCGCATGGCTTCCTTGAAAGCCATCGAGCCGGCCATGCGGAACGCGTTTTCGTTCGAGTCCACATCGTGGTACGAACCGAACGTCAGCGTAACCTTCACGTCCACCACCGGGAAGCCAGCCAGAATACCGGCCGACAGCGTGTCGACGATACCCTTCTCGACTGCCGGGATGTATTCGCGAGGAATCACACCGCCCTTGATGGCGTCGATGAACTCGAAGCCCTTGCCCGGCTCTTGCGGTTCCAGCGTGATCACGGCGTGACCGTACTGGCCR
The DNA here is from genome assembly GCF_056395265.1 of Cupriavidus sp. 10L43_2. Taxonomy (NCBI): domain Bacteria; kingdom Pseudomonadati; phylum Pseudomonadota; class Betaproteobacteria; order Burkholderiales; family Burkholderiaceae; genus Cupriavidus; species Cupriavidus sp. 10L43_2. The sequence goes on along the minus strand of NZ_JBFTJE010000030.1, from coordinate 41,415 downwards.
CGGCCGCCCGACTGCTTGACGAACTTGCCTTCGACGTCTTCGGCCTTCTTGCGAATGGTTTCGCGGTAAGCCACCTGCGGCGCGCCGATGTTTGCTTCCACGCCGAATTCGCGCTTCATGCGGTCGACCAGAATTTCCAGGTGGAGCTCGCCCATGCCCGAAATGATGGTCTGGCCCGATTCTTCATCGGTACGCACGCGGAACGACGGATCTTCAGCGGCCAGGCGGTTCAGGGCGATGCCCATCTTTTCCTGGTCAGCCTTGGTCTTCGGCTCGACAGCCTGCGAGATCACCGGCTCCGGGAAGATCATGCGCTCGAGCACGATCGGGGCAGCCGGATCGCACAGCGTATCGCCCGTGGTGGCGTCCTTCAGGCCCACCGCAGCGGCGATGTCGCCGGCCAGCACTTCCTTGATTTCTTCGCGCTGGTTCGCGTGCATCTGCAGAATACGGCCCAGACGCTCCTTCTTCTGCTTCACCGGGTTGTACACGGTGTCGCCCGAATTGATCTTGCCCGAGTACACGCGGAAGAAGATCAGCTGGCCAACGAACGGGTCGGTCATGATCTTGAACGCCAGCGCCGAGAACTTCTCGCTGTCGTCAGCCTTGCGCTCCAGCTTCTTTTCGTCGTCGCGTTCGTCCACGCCGGTGACCGGCGGAATATCGACCGGCGACGGCAGGAAGTCGATCACGGCGTCCAGCATACGCTGCACACCCTTGTTCTTGAACGCGGTGCCGCACAGCATCGGCTGGATTTCGCAGGCGATGGTACGGTCACGCAGCGCCTTGACGATCTCGGCACGGGTCAGCTCTTCGCCGCCCAGGTACTTTTCCATCAGCTCTTCGCTGGCTTCGGCGGCGGACTCGACCATCTTCTCGCGCCATTCTTCAGCGATAGCTTGCAGCTCGGCCGGGATGTCCTGGTATTCGAACTTCACGCCCTGGCTGGCTTCGTCCCAAATGATCGCCTTCATTTCCAGCAGATCGACGACGCCCTGGAAGCCGTCTTCAGCGCCGATCGGCACCACGACGGGCACCGGGTTGGCCTTCAGGCGGTTCTTCAGCTGGTCGTAGACCTTGAAGAAGTTGGCGCCGGTACGGTCCATCTTGTTCACGAAGGCCAGACGCGGCACGCCGTACTTGTTAGCCTGGCGCCACACGGTTTCCGACTGGGGCTGCACGCCACCCACTGCGCAGTAGACCATGCAGGCACCGTCCAGCACGCGCATGGAGCGCTCCACCTCGATGGTGAAGTCCACGTGTCCCGGGGTGTCGATGATGTTGAAGCGGTGCTCGGGATAGTTCCCGGCCATGCCCTTCCAGAAAGCGGTGGTGGCAGCGGAGGTGATCGTGATGCCACGCTCCTGCTCCTGCTCCATCCAGTCCATGGTGGCCGCGCCATCGTGCACTTCACCGATCTTGTGGTTCACACCGGTGTAGAACAGGATCCGCTCGGTCGTGGTGGTTTTACCCGCGTCAATGTGAGCCGAAATACCGATATTGCGGTAGCGCTCAATGGGAGTCTTACGAGCCACTTTAATCCTCTATTCGTCCGTGAGGCGCCGGCATCTCATCGCCCGCGCCCCTAACACAAACGGGCGAGATGTGTAGCAACACAGCCCGCCCGGCAACCAACAACGTGTCTCGCTCGCTTTAGAAGCGGAAGTGCGAGAACGCCTTGTTGGCTTCGGCCATGCGGTGCACTTCATCGCGCTTCTTCATCGCGCCGCCACGGCCTTCCGATGCTTCCAGCAGCTCACCTGCCAGGCGCAGCGCCATCGACTTCTCGCTGCGTTTCTTCGCGGCCTCGCGCAGCCAACGCATCGCCAATGCCAAACGACGCGACGGACGGACTTCGACCGGAACCTGATAGTTAGCGCCGCCCACGCGACGGCTCTTCACTTCCACCACCGGCTTCACGTTGTTGATGGCAACGGAAAACACTTCGATGGGGGCCTTGCCTGCCTTCTTTTCGATCTGGTCGAACGCGCCGTACACAATGCGTTCGGCAACCGACTTCTTGCCGTCCAGCATCAGCACGTTCATGAACTTGGCAACTTCAACGTTACCGAACTTCGGATCAGGCAGAACTTCCCGCTTGGGGACTTCACGACGACGTGGCATCTTCTTTCCTTTAGATTCAGTTGAGAGCGCGTTACTTATCGCGACTCTCCGGCCACCAACTAGCTTGCCTGCATGGCAAATTCGCCGGGTGACCACTTACTCGACGGCACGGCGCATAACTCTCCGTTGTACCGCCGCCTGGTGACAGCACCATGACTCGCGCCACAGGCCATCTTCTTGTTGCTGCTGCGGGCAATCGCTTGCCCAGCTGCCCTGAAAACGATCAGGCAGCCTTCGGACGCTTCGCGCCGTACTTCGAACGAGCTTGCTTGCGGTCCTTCACGCCTTGCAAGTCGAGCGAGCCACGGACGATGTGGTAACGCACACCCGGCAGATCCTTCACACGGCCGCCGCGGATCAGCACGACCGAGTGTTCCTGCAGGTTGTGGCCTTCACCGCCGATGTACGAGATGACCTCGAAACCGTTGGTCAGGCGCACCTTGGCGACCTTACGCAGTGCCGAGTTCGGCTTCTTCGGCGTCGTGGTGTACACACGGGTGCACACGCCGCGACGCTGCGGGCAGTTCTCAAGCGCAGGGCTCTTGCTCTTGACGACTTCAGAGACACGCGGCTTGCGAACCAGTTGGTTGATAGTTGGCATTGTTCAATCCAGCTTGGTTTTACAAAAACACCCCTCCGCCGGCTCCATATCAATGAATTCGGCCTGAGGGGCAACTACGGGTTTCGGACGGGAATGGAGAGCGGGCGCTCGAAAGGAAGGGCTGTGAAGTGACAGACTTGCCAAAGAGCGCGAGCTCGCCCGGATCCCGCTTGGCTATCCTGCCGGCTGCGCCGCAAGGATCACTCCGCGGGCGCGCGTCCGACGGACGAGCGAAATCCAAAGCCAAAAACTCGAATCTGGCATCCTAGCAGGGGTGTTGACAATGGTCAAGCGGTATACCCGCTCTGTATACGCCTTGGGTGGGCGCCCCGGTCAGACTCGGACCGCGCGCAGCGTCTCGAGGATTTCCTCGCCGTAGCGCTCGAGCTTCGATGCACCGATACCGGGCACTTCAGCCAGTTCGCCGAGCGATTCGGGCGCGCTGCGGGCCAGTTCGGCCAGCGTCGCGTCATGGAAGATGACGTAGGCCGGCACGCCGTGCTCGCGCGCCGCCGCCGTGCGCCAACTGCGCAGCGCCTCCCAGTGGGCCAGCGCGTCGGGGTCCATCGTCGCGGTATGGTCGGTACGCGTGCCACGTGCGGCGCGGTCGCCGGACTTGGCCGGTTTGCTGACCTGCCGGCGCAGCGTGATCGGCTGCTCGCCCTTGAGCACGGCCCGGGCCGACTCGCCCAGCAGCAACGCGCCATGGCCGCCATGGTCGATCACCAGCAGCCCGTGGGCAATCAGCTGGCGGAAGATCGCATGCCACTCCGAGACCGACCGGTCCTTGCCGATGCCGAAGGTCGAGACCTTGTCATGGCCCCACTGCCGGATCTTCTCGTTGGCGTTGCCGCGCAGGATATCGATCAGATGGGTCGCGCCGAAGTGGACGCGGCTCGCCTGGGCCGTGCGGTAGACGCAGGACAGGGCCATCTGCGCCTCGCGCGTGCCGTCCCAGGTCGCTGGCGGCTCAAGGCAAGTGTCGCAATTGCCGCACGGCTCAGCGTTTTCGTCGAAATACGCCAGGATGCGCACGCGCCGGCAGCCGGCCGTCTCGCACAAACCCAGCAGGGCGTCGAGCTTGGAGGACGACACGCGCTTGTGGGCATCGTCCGCTTCGGACTCGTCGATCATCCGCTTCTGCTGCACCACGTCGCCCAGGCCGTAGGCCATCCAGGCATTGGCGGGCAGGCCGTCGCGGCCAGCGCGACCGGTTTCCTGGTAATAGCCTTCCATGCTCTTGGGCAGGTCCATATGGGCGACGAACCGGACGTCCGGCTTGTCAATGCCCATGCCGAAGGCAATTGTCGCCACCATCACGATGCCCTCCTCTTCCCGGAAGCGTGCCTGGTGACGCTGCCGCACTTGGGCATCCATGCCGGCGTGATACCCCAGCGCCTGGATGCCGTGGCCGGCCAGCCAGGCGGCGGTATCCTCGACCTTCTTGCGCGACAGGCAATAGATGATGCCGCTGTCGTGCCCGCCGTGGCCATTCATGTGTTCGGCCTTGATAAAGGCGAGCAGCTGGTTGCGCGCATTGTCTTTCTCGACGATGCGGTAGCGGATGTTCGGCCGGTCGAAGCTGGAGATGAACACGCGCGCGTCGTCCAGCGCCAGCCGCTCGACGATCTCTTCGCGCGTCTGCGTGTCCGCCGTGGCCGTGAGTGCAATACGCGGCACCTGCGGGAAGCGCTCGTGCAGCACCGACAGCTGGATGTACTCGGGCCGGAAGTCGTGGCCCCATTGCGACACACAATGCGCCTCGTCGATCGCGAACAGCCCGACGCGGGTACGTTCGAGCAGGTCGAGGAAGCGCGGCGTCATCAGCCGCTCGGGCGCCACATAGAGGATTTCCAGCCGCCCCGCGAGCAGGTCGCGCTCCACGGCGGAGGCTTCGCTGCTGGTCAGCGTGGAATTAAGCACCGCGGCGCGCACACCAGCCTCGGTCAGCGCCGCCACCTGATCCTGCATCAGCGCAATCAGCGGCGAGACGACGATACCGACCCCCTGCCCCGCCTGCTGGCGCAGCAGCGCCGGTATCTGGTAGCAGAGCGACTTCCCGCCGCCCGTGGGCATAAGCACCAGGCAATCGCCGCCCTCGGCCACATGGTCGATGATCTCTGCCTGCCGGCCGCGAAAGGCGTGGTAGCCGAAGACTTCTTTGAGGATCGCCAGTGCGCGCGACATGGACAGCGGAATTCGGGAAAGCCGTAACCTTACCACTAAGGCGCCCGGGCTCGGCGCCGATGCTGCCGAGATCGCTATTTCGGATAACGGCGATTGCGTTCTCGACGGTTGCAGAGTTCCATGGGCATTGCCAGACTCTCAACAAGGGGCGATGCAATGGGCAATTGGCAGGATCGACTCAATCGCATCAGCAAGCCGGCAGCCTCGGAGCGTGAAGTACTCGAGAGCATCGAGACGACCGCCGCGATGCTCGGCTTCGATATGGGGAACCGCAGCATGACATTCTCGGCGAGCCAGCTGTGGAGCGAGGCAAGGCTGCTGGGCCTGTGCCACGGTCTGTCGGAGGAAGACTTCACCCTGGCCATGCGCGGTGGGCCCCTACCCTCCGCCCCGTCGCCAACCCCGCCGGTCAACGGCAAGCTTGGCCGTCGCGAAATTCGCATGCGCTGGTTCGCCTTCGTGGTTCATCTCGTGCTGGACCAGCAACGCATGGCGCGCCCCACCGGGCAAGGACAGTCGCCCCTGACCGAGCGCGAGCTCGAAGTCCTGAAACTGACTGCCCAGGGCAAGACCTCGTCGGAAATCGCCGCATTGCTGATGGTCTCCGGCAACACCGTCAACTTCCACATTCGCAATGCAATGCTCAAGCTGCAGGCCAGGAACAAGACGGCGGCAGCCGTGTGCGCTGCCTTGCAGGGGTGGCTCAACGGGTGAGTTGACTTGGCGCAAACGTAGCCCACGCGCCTATCAGATTTGGTAGTTACTGCACTTCGCCATGTCTGTTGCAATGCGCCATCGACATTGCGAGGAATGGCAGATGACATCGATGGCATCGCCGCAGCGCCCGGTTGCACTGGTCAGCGGCGGCTCACGCGGGATCGGCCGGGCGATATGCCTGGCATTGGCCGACGCTGGCTACGCAATCTCCTACTGCCATCACGCATCAGGCGATGCCGGCCTCGAGACACTCGCCCAGCTGCGCGCCGCAGGCATCCCCTCGCTGGCCCTGCAATGCAACGTTGCCGACGCGGGCGCCTGCGAGCGCTTCTTTGCCGAGACCATCGAACATCTCGGCCAGGTCGACGTGCTGGTGAACAACGCCGGCATCACCCGCGATGCGCCGCTGGCGACAATGCGACCCGATGCATGGGCCGCGGTCATCGACACCAATCTCACCGGCACCTTCCACTTGAGCCGGTCCGCCGCCTTCCACTTCATGAAGCGGCGCACCGGCGTCATCGTCAACGTGGCGTCCATTGCGGGCGTCTACGGTAACGCTACCCAGACCAACTATTCGGCATCGAAGGCCGGCATGATCGGCTTCACCCGGGCGCTGGCCAAGGAGGTTGCGCCCTACGGCGTGCGCGTCAATGCCGTGGCGCCGGGTTTCATCGAATCCGACATGACGGCAGGCCTTTCCGACAGCGTCGCGTCGGCCGCACTGGCCCGCGTGCCGCTGCGCCGCTTTGGCAGGCCCGAGGAAGTCGCGGCGTTGGTCCGCTTCCTGGCCTCCGCCGACGCGGCCTACGTCACGGGCCAGGTCTTTCAGATCGACGGCGGGCTCGTCCTCTAAGGCGCCAGGGCGATATCGTGGACGACATCCTCCCGCCTCTCATCATGGCCCGCAGCGTCCGGGGCTTCTCGGACTGTCGCCGGCCCGGCCTCCGCGAATGGGAATTCGACTGGCGTTTTGCGGACGACGACGACAGCTTTCAGGGCCACTTTCCGACGTACCCCATCCTGCCCGGGGCATTCCTGCTGGAGATGGCGCAGCATGCCGCCAACCATGCGCTCGCGCAGAGCGGCCAGACGGGGCGCCGCGTCACCAGTGTGACGCGCCTGCGCTTCCAGAACCCGGTCCTGCCGGGGGACACCTGCACATTGCAGGTTGCCTGGGATGACCTCGATGCGGTGCAGATCCGCTTTACCAAGCCTGGTAGCGCGGTGGCCCACGGCATCCTCGGCACTGGCCCGGTGCCACGCCATGCAGGCGCCCCGGAAGTATCCGCGGCGGATTTGCCGCGCGATCCGACCGTCGCCCTCAAGGTGCTACCGCATGGTCATCCCATGCGGCTGATCGATCGTGTGGCGCTGGATGGCACTGCTCGCGCAGTCGCCTACAAGAACATCACGCTCAATGAGCCTTGCTTCGGCGCCGCGCATCGCGGCATGGACGAGGCGCAACTGGCATATCCGTTGGCGCTGCTGGTGGAGTCCTTCGCCCAGGGCGCGGGGCTGCTGCTATCCCGGCGCGGCTTCTTTGCGGACGCTGGCGGCGCCGCCTCGCTGACCGTGTTCGGCGAGTTTCGCGGCATCCATCTGCTTGGCCGAGCCCTGCCGGGGGACCAGCTTCGCCACGACGTCCATCTCCTGGAATGTGGGCGCAACGTGGCCCACCTGGCGGGACAGACCAGCGTCGGGGGACGCACTGTCGCCCTGTTCGACGATCTGATGGCCTTCTCCATTGGCGCGACGACACTCGGCGCCGCTGGAGGCCAGCGATGACACAGCGGCGCGATGTCCTGCTGGCCGGATTCGGCGCCTGCTCCGCCGCAGGTCCGGATGTCGAAGCCTTCTGGCGTGCCCTGCAACGCGCACCCGAGGCGCCGTCACCGAACGCCATCGTCCCGCGGAGTACCGATGGGCGGACGTGGCGCCATGGCCATTGCCTGCCCGCGTCGGCCTCTCATGTGCATGCCGACTTCGACAGCCTGATCGCAGATGTTGCCCTGCAAGCCCTCGATGACGCCCGCAGACGCGGCCATGCACTCGACACCCTGCACACCGGTCTGGTGCTTGGCACGGCGGCCGGGGACAGCCGCCGTGCCGAACGGCACCGCCTAGAAGGCGCCGTGGCGCCGTATGCCGCGAGCCACCCGTACCGCGCCATCGACACGCTGCCGCACGTGCTGCCCATTCAGGTGTCCGGACCGGCTTTCGTCGCCGCCAACGCCTGCTCGGCTGGCCTTCATGCCCTGGTCCATGCGGTGGACATCATCCGGGCCGGCATGGCCGACGCGATGATCGTGATCGGCGCCGACCTGCTTTCCCACGTCACCCAAGCGGGCTTTCAACGCATGACGGCGCTCGATCCGCAGCGGTGCATGCCCTTCGACGTCCGCCGCCTGGGCACCGTGCTGGGCGAAGGCGCCGCCGCGCTGGTACTCGTGGCCGACAGCGAAGCTGCCGCGCACGCCGGATCCGCCGGACGCATCCGAGGCATCGGCGTGAGCTGCGACGCCTTCCACCCGACCGCCCCAGAACCCGGCGGCCGGGACATCTCCCGGGCCTTGCGCGAGGCGCTGCGCGATGCGAATGTCGGCATCGACGGCATCGACGGCATCGACGTCATCGTGCCACACGGCACCGGCACGCCCCCCAACGACCGCATCGAAGGCAACATTCTGGCGGCAGTGCTTGGCCCAAGCGTCGTCATGCCACCGGTGCTGTCCGCCAAGGCGCATATCGGACACACCGCAGGCGCGTCCGGCATGTTCTCCCTGCTCGCGGCCGCGCTTGCACTGGCACATCGGAAGGTGCCGGCAGGCTACTGCGAGCGCCCTGATCCGGCCACGCGCATCCGGCTGCCCAGCCGTGAAACGCCACTGCGGGCAAGACGGCCGCTTCGGGCACTCATCAATGCCTGTGGATTCGGTGGGAACAACGTGTCCCTGGTCTTGCAGGAAGGGACGCCATGAGCGCCGTCAATCTCCTGACCTGCGCGGCCGTGGCGCCCGGCATCGGGGAAGATCTTCTCCCGTGCTCGCCTGGCACGCTTGCGATCGTCGACCCGGACTGGTTCGATCCGGCCCTGTGGCTGCCGGGTACGCGGCACCGCTACCTCAACGACACCACGCGCTACGCGCTGGCCGCGGCGCGCCGGTGTCCCGATCCATGCACGGATGGCCGCGTCGCCCCTGAGCGGCTCGCGCTTTGTTTCGGTACAAGTGTCGCGGATGTCTCAGTCCGGCACCTGTTCGATCAGGCCGTGGCCCACGGCGGACTGGATGCCGTCAGCACCGTCAGCGCACCCAATATCTCGGCCAATATTGCCGCCGCCCACGTCGCCATCGACTGTCAGGCCCGCGCGCTATGCAGCACCGTCACGTCGCCGTTCCTGGCCGGCTTCGAAGCCCTGATGCTGGGCATCCAGGCGATCCAGGCCGGTCGCGCCGACCAATCGCTGGTCATTGCCGCCGAAGAGGCGATCCCCGAGGGTGCCGGCGCAGCCATCCTGCCGGGCGCCGTCGCGCTCCGGCTGGGCAGGCGCGCGACGGAGAACGGTCATTGCCTGCGGCCCCTCGGTTGGGGCCGGGTCGAAACGACCGGACAACTGCCGCGGCGGCTGGTCCACGCGCTGACGCGCACCGCCTCCGGGTTTCCCGGACCGACGCGGCTTGTTGTCCCGGCCCGCACGCCGCTCAGCTGGCCCAAAGGCCTTCCGCCCCCAGACATCCTCACGTGCGACGACGCAGGCGCCCTGGCACCCCTGCTGTGCGCCCTGCCGACGCTGCGTGACGACCACCCCTTCATCCTCGTCGCCATACACGAGCACCGCTACATGGCATTTGTTTCCCAATGCTGACCGCTTTCCACCCAAGAAGGAGCACATCCATCATGACTTCCCCCGACCGCATCGTCGCCATCAAGCAGATCGTTTCCGAAATCCTTGAGATCGAGCCGACCGACATGACCATGACCAGCCGCTTCAAGGAAGACCATGACGCGGATTCGCTGCGCGCCATCGAAATCCTCGCCAGCCTGGAGAAGGCTTTCGGCGTGACCATCTCGCAGGACGGGCTGGCTCGCATGGTGAACCTGGAGGGCGTCTGCCAGGTGGTGGATGAAGCCGCCTCGATCAAGTCCTGAGTCACGCACCGGAGCCATCATCATGCGACGTGTCGTCGTGACCGGCATTGGTGCCGTGAGCAGCATAGGTCTTGGCGTGAAGGCGTTCACCGACGCGCTCCGTGCCGGGGCGTGCGGCGTGTCCGAGATTCGCTCCTTCGACACGTCGGGCTTCGCCAGCCATCGCGGATGCGAAGTCCGGAATTTCGACCCCGCCACCTGGATCGCCGGGATCGATCCGAGCACACTGGGCCGCAGTGCACAGTTCGCGGTCGCGGCGGCCGGCATGGCGATACGTGACAGCGGGATCGATACAGCCCAGCTCAAACAGGCCCGCTGCGGCGTGTCCATCGGGACGACCGACGGCGAATCGCAGGTGATCGACCAGCTCACCGAGCAGGCGGTACGCCATGGCTATGCCGGCATTGACCCCGCACTGCTCCAGCAGGTGCCTTCGCACCACATCTCATTCGCGGTGGCGCGCGCGCTGGGCTTGCGCGGCGGCGCCATCACCCTCCCCACGGCATGCTCGGCCGGCAACTACGCCATCGGCTATGCCTATGACTGCATCGGGCTCGGGGATGCGGACGCCATGCTGTGCGGCGGCGCGGACTCGGTATGCCGCAAGACATTCGCCGGCTTCTACCGGCTGGGCACCATCGCGCCGCAGGTCTGCCAGCCATTCGACAAGGACCGCAAGGGCATCCTGACGGGCGAAGGGGCCGGTCTGCTTCTGCTCGAGTCGCTCGACAGCGCCCTGGCCCGTGGCGCGCGGATCTACGCCGAGGTCCTGGGCTACGGACTGACCTGCGACGCGGACCACATGGTGGCGCCGAATCGGGACAGCATCGTGCGCTGCATCCGGCTCGCACACCGTAACGCGGGCGTCAGCGCGGCGCAGATCCAGTACATCTGCGCCCACGGCACCGGCACCATCGCCAACGACATCACGGAATCCGGTGCCATCGCCGAGGTGTTCGGCGCCACCAAGCCGCCGGTTTCCTCCATCAAGTCGATGATCGGACACACCATGGGCGCCGCCAGCGCACTGGCCAGCATCGCCTGCGCGGTGGCCGTCCGGGACGGATTCCTGCCGCCGACCATCAACCATGGTGAGACGGACCCCCGCTGCCCGCTCGATTGCGTACCCAACCACTCGCGCGCCGCCGACCTGCGCGTGGTGCAGAACAACGGCTTTGCCTTCGGCGGCAACAACGCCATCACCGTGTACGCGAGGTACCCCCAATGAGGAGCAGCGCATGACCGCCCATGGCATCTCGATTGTTGGCTGGCAGGCGATATCGGCCCTGGGGGTGGGGGCGGATGCGTTGCGCACGGCCGACCCAACGGCACCCCCGGTGACTGAACTGCCGCAATCGACCGACCCGTATCCGCAGGACGTCGCCTATCGCCCGGCACACTTCGACGTCTCCGCACTGATTGGCGCCAAGGGAACCCGTTCCATCGACCGCACCACGGCGCTCGCGCTTTGCACGGCGCGCCTGCTGCATGGCGACCAGCCGCCTTATGAAGGGGAGCAAGCCGAACGAACCGGGTTCGTGCTGGGCACCAGTACCGGCAGTATCCGCAGCACCAGCGATTTCACGCGCGACTCGCTGGTCCAGGAGCGGCCATTCCTGGTCAATCCCGCCCACTTCCCGAACACCGTGATGAACTGCGCGGCGGGCCAGTGCGCCATTCGCTTCAAGGCGCGCGCGGTGAACGCAACCATCTCGGGAGGGCGGCTGTCCGGACTGCTCGCGCTGCAGTACRCCTCGCAGATGCTGCGCCGGGGCTATGCGGACCGGCTTCTGACAGGTGCCGTCGAGGAGCTTTGCGTGCAGACGGCCTGGGCACATCGCGGCCTGATCCAGCTGGGCAAGCGGCAAGCCGTGCCCCTGGGCGAAGGCTGCGCGATGTTCTCGCTCGAGCGCACCACGCTGCAGCATGAAGGGGTGGCCATCCTGGCCTTGCGTTACGGGCGCTACAGCGAACCCGTCGACGGCCCGGCCGGGGATCTGGCGCTGGACCACGCGGTGGAGGGCGCACTGGCCTGCATCGGCGAAGCCCTGACGCAAGCCGGCCTCGATGCGTCCGAGGTGGTCGCTTGTTGCCTGTGCGGCGCGGCCGAGCCTCGCATTGCCGACATCGAACGGCGCGCCATCGCGCGGCTGCCCGGCGCCAGCATGACCGTCCACCAGACGGCGCTCGTCGATCGGTTCGGCGACACCTACAGCGCCACCTTCGTGCTCGCGCTCTGCCATCTGCTTGCCTGTCTCGAACAGGCCCCCGCCGGTGCGGCGGGCATGGTCCTGGCCACCACCGACGACGGGCACGCGGGCTGCCTCATCGTGCGCCGCGCGCCTGCGGCTAAGGAACTTCCATGACATATGCGATCACCGGCTCGGCCATGAAGACCAGCCTCGGCGAAGACAAATGCACGTGTTTCGAGAGCCTGTGCTCAGGGCACTCCGGCCGCAAGCGCCTGCAAGCATTTACCGCCGACCATTTCAACGTGCGCAACGCCTATGAGATTGACGACCGCCCCGGCGGCATCGACCGGGCGCTGCGCGCCACCGAACTGCTCTGCGATGCGGTACAGGCCGCCGTGCGGGAGGCCGCACTGCCGCCGGACGCCCGTTGCGTCGTCGTGGTGGGAACCGGCCTGCGGGAGCTACGCACGCTGGAACTGTTCTGGACGGTCGGCACGCCGATGACGATCGACCAGTTGCATTTCGAGCGCGCACTGAACCGAAGGCTGCACACCAGCTTTCCGGTCATCACGCTCGCCAATGCCTGCTCCGCCTCCAGCTTCGCACTCGCGGTTGCCGAGGACTTCCTGCGCGACGGCGCCTTCGACTTCGCGATCGTCGGCGGCTGCGACACCATCACGAAGAGCATGTTCGGCTTGCTGGATCGCGTGAATCCCTCGCACCCCGACGCAGTCCGGCCATTCGATCGAGACCGGCGCGGCGTACTGATGGGCGATGGCGCCGCCGCCGTCGTACTGGAATCCCGCGCGAGCGCCAACGCGCGCGGCGCGCCGGTGCTGGCAACGTTGCGGGCCGTCGGCACGAGCTGCGATGCGGCGCACGAGACGGCCCCAGATCCGGCGGGCATCGCCCGTGCCATCGAGGATGCCTACCAACGCGCCGGCCTGGCGCCGGAGGACATCGACATCATCATGGCCCACGGCACCGGTACGCCGCTCAACGACAAGGCCGAGGCCGAGGCCATGCAGCGCGTGATGCGGCAACACGTCTCGCATCCACGCATCTGTGCGATGAAATCGATGACTGGGCATACCTCGGGGGCGTCGGGGCTGGTTGGCGTGGTCACGGCGATCGAAGCCATCGAGTGGGGCATGCTGCCGCCCACCGTCGGGCTCGAGCACCTGATGCCGGAGGCGCGCGCCATGAATATCGTCAACGAGGCCACCCCGGTCAATGCGCGGCTGGCCCAGGTGAATGCGTTCGGCTTCGGCGGCGTCAATGCCGTGGCCATCCTGGAGTGCGAATCATGAATCCCCGCACGCAGGCCATCCTCATCTCGGGTCATGGCTGGGAGATCCCGGCCTTCTCCGCCCACGACAGCCTCGCGGAGGGGTTGCGGGCCGGTCCCGCCGCGCCGCATTTCACGCCCGAGCGACTGCTGGGCAGGAAGGGGCTTCGCTACAAGGAGCGCTCCACGTTGCTGGCCCTCTGCGCAGCATCCAAGGCGCTGGCCGACGCCGGCTTCGTGAAGGCGGACACCGTGTCCTTGCACGATGACGGGTTCGGTGTGGTGGTCGCTACCAACACGTGCAATCTGGATACGGTCTGCCAGGCAGCGGAGACCATCCATCGCCAGCACGTCAATGCCACCAGCGCAATGGATCTACCCAACGCCTCCAGCAATGTCGTCTCGGCCGCCATCGCCATTCGCTTCGGACTGCGTGCGCTCAACCTCACCGTCTGTACCGGGGCTTCGTCGTCGCTCGATGCCATCGTGCTGGCCGCCAATGCCATCCGCAACGGCCGCGCCCGGCGCATGGTGGTTGTCGCGGTGGAAGTGGATGGCCCGGCGGCGCGCAGCCTGCTGGCCGGCCGCCGGCTTGCCGAAGGCGGCGGGCTGCCCGCCTTGCTGGAAGGCGCAGGCGCCTTGGTGCTCGAGCGGACCGATGATGCCAACGCCCGTGGCGCACGCCACCATGGTGCCCTGGCCGGCTACGCCTATTGCCATGCCGATGCGGCACGTTCGCCCGCCCTGGACGCCCTGCTGACCGATCATGCGAGCAAGCCTTGTTACGTCGCCGGCGACAGCTTTGCCGCCCACGCGGTCACCGCACTCCATCAGCGCGAGGGCGCGCAGCGCGATCTCGGCATATTGTCCGGCCCGGCCTATGGGGCCGGCACGCTGTATGCGCTGATCCATCATTGCGAACAGGCACGCGCCGCGGAGCCGGAGTCGGCTCGCGGGGCGGTCGTCCTCGGCGGTGGCAGCTGGGGGGACCGCCGCGCCGGAGCCATCGTCATTGAAGCGGGCGGCGTCGGGCAATGACGACGCTGCTGGCATCACTGGGCGGCTACACGCTTCAGGCGCGGGTGTGTGGGCCCGTCGGCGCCCCGCTGGCCGTGCTGGTCCACGGGATGATGGAAGCAGGYAGCGTCTGGGAACCGCTGCTGCCGCGCCTGGCCGCCACGCATCGGTGCGTCGTGCTGGACCTGCCCTGGAACGGGTTGCAGTCTGGCCTCTGGGGCCGGGTGCTGCCACCCGAGCGGTGGTTATCCGCTGCGCTTGAGCGCTTTCAACTGTGCCCGGACGTCTGGATTGCCCACTCGTTCGGCGCCAACACCGTGCTGACGCTGCTTGCCCAGCACCCGGCCACACCCGGGGCCACCGCGCCCGCCGCGCTGGTCTCGCCGTTCTACAAGGCGTTACACCGGGAGGTGACCTGGTCCCTGTTCCAGCAGCACGTCAACGCATTCCCGGATTTTGTCCAACAGAGCATCCGCGCCCGCACCGCGCGCCCGCTGGCGCCGGACGTCCTGCAGCGCATGACACGCACTGCCTGCGAGCACTTCGGTTGCTACGTCTGGACCGAGTTCTGGCGCCTGTACTCCGGGATGCCCTTCCTTCCCCTGCACGAGGTGCGCCAGCCACTTCTCGTGTTGGCCGGCGGCGATGACCAGTTTGCGCGATTGCCCGACGTCCGCGCGATGGTCGACACCCTGCCGGCAGGCCGGCTCCGTGTCTTTCGCGATGCCGGCCATTTTCTGCTGAACGATCTCCGGCACGACGCTGTCGGCGCCATCGCGCAGTTCCTGCAGGTGCGCGGCGATCCAATGCCGGCCACGCCTCGCCAGACTTGTGCTGGCGCCACCCCTTCCTTCCACTCCACGGAATCCACGCCATGACCTTGCATCACTCCGACACGACTGGCTTCGACCGCACCCACACCAAGGTCCGGCCCCGCTTCGAAGGCTGCAACATCTGCACCTGGATCGGCTTCAAGCACGTCATGTATTGCATCGAGGAAGCCGTTGTCGATCATTTCCGCGCGCACGGCTTCGGACCGCGCGAACTCTATGAGCAGAAAGGTCTCTGTCTCGAGATCGTCGATTCGAGCGTACGGATCCTCCATGCGCTTCACATTGACGATACGGTAGATATCGAGGTCGTGCCGTCGCCGAAGGCACCGGACGGGGTGCTGCGCGTCGCCGTGACACTGACGGTGCCGCGCGACGGCAAACCATTGAAGGCCGTCACCGGTTACGTGGACGTGCTGTTCCGCCTGGACGACAGCGTCGTAACCCCACAGCCAGCCAGCGGGGAGCCGCGCCTCGCGCCATACACCTGTACCCGGATCCGGCGAGGGCCGCAGCGCTCCATTCCCGATGCCGGCCTGGCCACGGCGCGCCAGGCCGGTAACCCGCCGCTGGACGTGCGTCGCGCGCTGGCTGCCGATGAAGGCAACCGCTTCGTCTGGCAATGGCGGGTGCCCTATTTCTACTGCCACTTCAACGATCGCCTCCAGCATTCGGGCTACCTGAGACTGATGGAGGAGGTGCTGGATCTCTTTGTCGCCGAGCGTGGAATCTCCATCCGCACATTGCTGGAGAACAAGAAGTGGATTCCCGTCGTACCGCAGGCGAGCCTCCAGATCCTCGACGAAGCGATGATGGAGGAGACCATCCACACCGTCTTCACCGTCGAGGATATTTTCAAGGACACCACCTATCGGTCGCGCATGGATTGCTATGTCGAACGGCATGGCGGACTGGTTCATACGGCGACTGGCCTGATCACCCACGGCTACGCGGTGGTCGAGAACCGCCGTGACTGGTCGCTCGTGACCTTCGACGCCGAGGTCTCGGCCGCCCTGCGCGGCAGGCAGTGCGCGGACTGAAGGAGGCGGCATGCAGGCAGCACATCCCGTCTTCTATTTCTCGCTGCGCAGCCCCTACTCGTGGCTGGCCTTGCACGATCTCAGGCAGACACGGCCCGATCTTCTCGCCGCCGTCCAACTGGTGCCTTTCTGGGAGCCGGACGCGGACTACCAGGCGCAACTGAGCATGGTCGGCAGCACGTTCCTGTATCACCCGATGTCGCGCGAGAAGCATCTCTACATCCTCGCCGATGTGCGGCGCCTTGCGGCGCGGCGCGGGCTCCGGCCGGTGTGGCCACTGGATCGCGCGCCGCGCTGGGAGGTGCCGCACCTCGCATGGATCGTCGCCGACATGCACGGGCAGGGGCTGGCCTTCCTCGAGCGGGTCACGCTGGCGCGCTGGCAGGAAGGCGCGGACATCTGCGATCCCGACGTCATCGCACGGCTGGGCAGTGCGCTGGGGCTGGACCCCAACGCGCTCTCGTCGGCCCACACGGATGCAGCCGTCCGGGAGGTCGGACTGACCCGGCTGCAGGACTGCATCCACACGGGCGTGTTCGGCGTGCCGTTCTTCACTGTCGGCAGGGAGAAGTTCTGGGGCGTCGATCGCCTCCGGGACTTCATGGCCGCCGCCACGGGCATGCCTGCCATCGATCTGTCCGACCCGTTGTGCAGCGAGGACAGCCCGCCGGCGGCAATCCTCGACCATGCCGGCGGCTGCGGCTAGGAGCATTCGTCATGGAAGCAACCCCTACCGTTACCGTCCTGCTCATCGAGACGCACTCCCCCGCAAACCCCGGCGGCACGGAGTGCATCCGCCTGGCCGAGGCGCTGCTGAAAGCCGGCGATTCGGTGCAGTTGCACCTGATGCAGGACGGCGCGACCTGGCTGCAGCAGGACCCGGACACGATCCGCACACTCAGCCGCCGGCATGGCGGGCAATTGCGCATCACGGTGGACGATGTCTCGCTGGCCCTGCGCGGCGTGGCGGCGACGGTCAGCCGTGGCGTTGCCACCGTCATCGATGCAGACACCCTCGTGCGCGCTATCTGCGAGCCGTCGACCAAGACCATCTGGCACTCCTGACATGACCGCATCTCTCCCCCCGGACGCCGCGCCGGGTTCCGTCTTCTTCGGCATGATGGGCACACCGTTCCGGTCCGAGACCGTGACCTCCCTGTTCCGGATGGTGGATGCGGCCTTGCGGCAGGGCCGTCACGTCACTGTGTGGAACTGCGGCCACGCAACCGGGCTGTCGCAGATCTCGCTGTGCCGCCCACCGGACCTCTTCGCGCCGGACGCACCGGCGGGCACGACAACCGCCACATTGGTCCAGACGCTGAAGCGTCGCTACGGCGACCAGCTTGAGTGGCTGGTATGCCGCTATTGCATGGAAGAGCGCGGCAACACCCAGCAGATCCCCGAGGCGATGGTGAAGATTCCCTTCAGCTTCCAGCACTACCTCAGCGCTGCAGACAGCGCGATGGTCCTCGGAGTCAAGTCATGACGGCCACCGCCGGCCGGGGCAGGCGCCGCTCCCGCAGTTCACTCGCCATTGTCGAGCAAGCCTATCGCGGCAGTCTGGAGGAGCAGTACGGGCACATCGTATGGCTGAGCCGGGTCATGCGGCAGATGGGGGCCGACCATGCCCTCCTGCTCAAGGCCGATACCGTGTTGTTCGCGCGACGCGACCAGCCGGCGCCGTTGTTGACGTTGGGTGGCCTGACGATAGACGGACTTTCCCACCACGAGTCCGGCGTCGCCGCGTTGGTCGCCGCCAACGTCCCGGTGTACGCATGGCGACCCGACCTGCACCGCCTGCGTCTTTCTCCTGCGGACCTCATCGACGGCGTCGAGTCCGTCGACGAGGCGGACATGCCGACCCTCATTCATCACTTCAACAACGTCTGGTACTGGTGACGATGCCACCCTCCTCCCCTTCCGCCACACTGGGCGAAGCGCTGCTGGTCAGCGGCACGGACCTTTTCGCGCTGGGGCACTATCCCGGTGCCCCGATCTATCCCGGCGTCCTGCTGCTGGACCAGTTGCTCGTCCTGGCGGAACGCCTCGCCACGCGCACGGCGGGGCATCCCATGCGCGTCCGGACGATGGCGCGGGTGCAGTACCTCGACGCGATCCTGCCCGGTGACGTCGTCAACCTCGAGGCAACTGTCCGGACGTCCGGGCCGGACGGACTCTCCCTGGCAGCCACCGCGAGTGTTCGCGGCAAGCCTTGTGCGCGGGCCAGCTTCGCCTGTGGCGCGCCGTGTGCCGCCATCGAACATCCTGCCGTGGCGCCGTCTCAGGCGCCACCGGTCCTGACACACCGCCAGGTCGCGGCACTGCTGCCGCATCGCTACCCCTTCCTGTTGGTCGATGCGGTCCAGAGCTACACCGCCGGCGCCCAGATCTGCGCGTGCAAACTCGCTACCCGCCAATCACCGCTGTTCGCCGCACAGGCACCGGCCGTGTACCCGGCGGGGTTGGCTATCGAATCCCTCGGGCAAGCCGGCATCGCGCTCTTCTTCCTTGGCCAGGCCGGCGGGGCACCGAGGGAGGTGGTACTCGGCGCCATGACCGGCATCGAACTGATCCACGACGTGCCCTTCGACTCCGTGCTGACGCTGGACGCCCGGATAGACCGGCTACTGCCCAATGCGGTGGTGTTCGGTGGTGAAGTCCGTATTGGCCCCACGCCGGTGATTCGCGTCGGCAGCCTGGTCGCGATGATCGACCCGCGTCACGCGCCGACATGACCCCCTTTTCCCGACCGCGCTCACCAGGAGGCCCCAACCATGCGCATCGATGGCATTTCCTTTCTTCCGGCATCCCGCAGGATGGACAACGAGGCCGTGCTGGATGAGATCCGCCGTCACAGCACACCCGGATTCGACGGCAACGTCGAGCACGCGCTTACCTACATCCGCTGGAAGCTCAATGAGACGCAGGTGAAGACGCGCTACTGGTTCGACGAGGGCGAGCGGCCGCTGGACCACATGGTCCGTGCCGCCGAACAGGCGATGGCGCAGGCCGGCTGCGGCCCGGATGACGTGGATCTGCTGATCTACGCGGGCAACACCCGGGGCTTCATCGAGCCCGGCGATGCGTACTTCGTTGCGGACGCGCTGGGCATGGACAGCGTGGACTGCTTCGACATCGTCGACGCCTGCATGGCGTGGACGCGCGCGTGCGACGTGGCGCAGAGCCATTTCCTGTCCGGCCGTTACCGCACCGCACTAATCGTCAATGCCGAGTCGTACTACGTACCGGGCGGCGTCTCGTATCCGAGCAACTTCACGCTGGGTTCCCTGCGCGACATCGCGCACTGTTTCTCCGCTTACTGCGGGGGGGACGGGGCAACCGCCACGCTGCTGCGCGCCGATACAGAACAACCCTGGGTCTTTCACTACCTGTCGACGAAGCGGGGCGTCGATCTCTGCACCATTCCGCTGCCGGGCCACCTCGGGCGCGCCCGGCCCAGCGAGCGCATCGGCCTCAATGGCCTTGGCGCCTTCACATCCTTCAGTTCGCTGGTCTTCGGCTATAGCCAGCACATGACGGACTCGCTGAAACTGCTTGCGCCCTATCGCGACAGCATCCGCCTGCTTTTTCCGCATACCGGCGGCTCTGTCCCCGCATTCCAGGGCTGGGCGGACGAGGCCGGGTTCGGGCACTGCATCCGCCACATCTTTCCGGACTACGGCAACGTGGGCGCGTGCTCCATTCCCGCCGCCATTGCCCTGCACGCGGGCGATGGGTCGCTGGCACGCGGCGACCGGATCGGATTCTGGATCGGCAGCGCCGGCATGTCATTCGCATCCTCGACGTTCATCTACTAGATCGGAGCCCGACCATGCTCTACGCCATGACCCTGCTGCCTTCGATGGCCTGGTTCGCCGCCTCGTACCGGCTTCGCGCCGCACGCCGCCCTCCCGCCGACCGGGCCAGCCTGCTTGGCGAATGCATCGCCCGCTTCTGCATCGCCTCGGGCCCGCTGTACATCAAGATCGGGCAGATCCTCTCGACCCGCTCCGACCTGTTCGGGCCTGACACCATCGCCGCGCTGCAACGGCTGCAGGACGATGTCCCGGCAGCTGACGAGCCGGCCGTGCGAAAGCTCCTCGCCGAGGCGTTCGGCAGCGGGTATGAATCCGTCTTCGAATCCTTCAACTATGTTCCGCTTGCCAGCGCGTCCATTGCGCAAGTCCATGAAGTGCGGCTCGAGGGTGGCGAGCGCGCGGCGGTGAAGCTGGTCAAGCCTGGCGTCTCGCGCCGCCTGCGCAAGAGCCTGCGATCGATTGCCCGGCTCGCGGCACTGGCACATGCCATGGTGCCCTCGTTGCGCCATTTCAACATGCCGGTACGCGTGGCCGAGTTGCGCGAGTTACTGCTGCCACAGGTCGACATGGAGGTGGAGGCGCGCAACATGACGGCGCTCGCGCGGAATTTCGCCAATCACCCCTTTGTCATCATCCCACGGGTGCACACCGCACTGACCCGCCGGAGCGTGCTGACCATGGAATATATGGAGGGCATTCCGGGCCGGGACTTCGAACGAGTGGGCATCCCCCGGGCGCAACTGGCGCGCCGCTTCCAGGATGCCATCTACACCATGCTCTACATGCATGGCGTCGCCCATGGCGACCCCCATCCCGGCAACGTGCGTTTCACGGCGGACGGCAAGATCATCTTTCTCGACTTCGGCATCACGGTCTACGTGACGGAGGCAGAGAAATGGGGATTGGCGTCGTTCTTCTTCGCGTCGATCCGGCATGAATGGGACCTCGCCACCACCCGCTTCCTGAGTCACTTCGTCGTAGACAAGGAGGCTGTGCGTGACCATCGCCAGTTCTTCGAGGACGTCAAGGCGGTGATCCTGCGGCACTTCTACGAGATCGCGGATCAGTGGAAGACCGACGAGTTCTTCTGGGACATCAGCCAGGCACTGCGCCGCCACGGTGCCAACTACACCCCGAACTTCACCAAGGTCGAATTGACGTTAACCACCTGCGAGGGCTTCGGCAAGCAGATCGATCCGGACATCGACGTCTGGGCCAATTCCCGACGGTTCTCGGACAAATACTCGCCCTACATGAATGACGATGTGCGCCAGCGCTTCGACGGCCATTTCCACCGGGCAACGCCAAAGACACTGGCGATGCGTGACGACGCGCAGCGGTTCATGATCGCGTCCATCCACATGAACCGTTACTTCTTCCCCTGCACCTATCCGATGTTCGCGCGCCGGGCCCAGGGATGCCAGATCGAAGACGTCGACGGCAATCGCTATATCGATCTCACCGGTGGCTACGGGCCGCACATCCTCGGCTACGCGCATCCGGCAATTGTCGCCGCACAGCAGGCGGCCATGGCGGACGGTTGCCTGAACGCTGTCGGCAACCCGTCGGAGGTTGAACTTACCCGGCTGCTGGTGGATGCGTTCCCGGGTAGCGGTTACGCCTGCCTCTCGAATTCGGGAACGGAGGCCGTCATCCAGGCGCTGCGCATTTGCCGCGCCTACCGGCAACGCGGAAAGGTGGCGAAATGCGAGGGCCAGTACCACGGCTTCTCCGACCAGGCCATGGTCAGCTCGTGGTTTCAGCAACGCGGGCCGGTAGAGCGGCCCGAGCCGGTGGCAGGCTGTCCCGGCACCCCGGACGGAACGGTGAACAACACCGTTGTCCTCCAGTACGGCCATCCAGAAAGTCTGCGCGTGCTGCGCGAGCGTGCCGAGGAAATCGACTGCGTCATTCTCGAACCCCTGCCGTTTTCCGTGGGGAGGCTCGACACCGAATTCCTCCAGCAATTGCGTGCGGCCTGCTCCGAGCTCGACATCCCGCTGGTGTTCGATGAGGTCGTGAGCGGCTTCCGCGTCTGCTACGGCGGCGCCCAAACCCTGGCGAACGTCACGCCGGACCTGACGGTACTGGGCAAGATCATTGGCGGCGGCATGCCGTGCGGCGCCGTGGTGGGGAGCCGGAAGCTGATGGAGATCGCCCGCAGTACTGCCGACCCCTTCCGCGACTACGAGACGCGGGTCTTCCTGGGCGGCACCATGAGCGGCAACTCATTGAGCGCCGCGTCTGGCGCCGCGATGCTGACATATCTCCGCGACCATCCCGAGGTCTATCGGACGCTGCATGCGAAGAGTGAATGGCTGCTCGAGCAGCTGACAAGCATCGCCCGCGCGCTGCAAGTGCCGGCCCGCATCAAGTCCATGCGCTCGATCTTCACGGTGAGCTTTTCGCATCGGGAAACGCGCTTCTATCGCGAGATCCAGGGCGGCAGCGACTACAAGGCCAGCATCGCACTGGCCTATTACATGCGCACGCATGGCGTCTATATGCCGGAGCTGCACTTTCTCGCCCTGAGCGACGCCCACATGCCCGCCGATCTGGAACAGGTCTGCGAGGCGTTCCGCCAATCACTCACCGAGATGAAACGCGATGGCTTCTTCGTCGACTGAACCCCGCCTGCGCGACCCGGACGCGTCCCATCACGCCTTGGCCATACGCTATGCAGCATGGCTGGTCAGGCGGCGATGGATGGTGATCGTCGCGACGGTGCTACTTTGCGTGGCGGCCAGTGCGGGACTCGAGCGCATCGCCTTCAGCAGTGACTATCGCGATTTCTTCCGTTCGGACGATCCGCAACTGCTCGCCAATCAGGCACTCCAAGACGCCTATGCAGACGACAACCAGGCGCTGGTGGCCTTTGTCCCCCGAGACGGGACGGTGTTTACGCCTCGCGCGCTGGACGCAATGGCGCGCTTCACCGAACTGGCATGGCAGCTGCCCCATGTGCGACGCGTGGACAGTCTCACGAACCATCAGCATGCCGAAGCCCACGACGATGACCTCCGGGTGCGCCCCCTATACCAGCCGGGGACGGGCCAGACACCCGAAGYGATCGCGGCCATCCGCGCCATCGCACTCAGCGAGCCGCTATTGGTAAAGCGGTTGGTCTCGCCCGATGGGTCTGTGGCGGGAATCAGTATCAGCTTCACACTCCCCGCGCCAACGGAGACAGCCTTGCCGGAGGCCGTGCATGCACTGCGCGCCCTGATGGATCAGGCGCGCGCGCTGGACCCCGATATCCGCGTTATGGCCACGGGCGGCATATTGCTCGACAACGCCTTCGACGAGGAAGCGAAGGCCGACCTGGCCACGCTGACGCCACTGATGTACGCGCTGATTCTCGTCGTCATGTTCGTGGCGTTGCGCAGTGCGTGCGGCGTGGCGGCTGCGTTGCTGACGATGACGTTGGCGATCTTCGCCGCGCTCGGCATGGTCGGCTGGCTTGGCGTCAAGCTCACGGCCATCTCCGTCTCCACGCCGACCATCCTCACCACCATCGCCGTCGCGAATTGCTTGCACGTAATTGTCTACACGATCCGGCGGATGGGGGCCGGCGCGTCACGGCATGAGGCCGTACGGGATGCCGTGGCAGCAAACGCCCCCATCATGCTGGTGGCCTGTGGCACGGACGCGCTCGGCTTCTTCAGCATGTGCCTGTCGGACGTTCCACCGGTCGCCAACTTCGGCGTGATGCTGGGCATTGGTGCCATCGTGGTGCTGCTGTTGTCAGCGTCGTTCCTCCCGGCGTGCCTGGCCGTGCTGCCGATCTCCGGGCAGCAGCGGATGCTGCGGCAGGGGCATGCCATCGGCCGTATGGCGGGCGCCCTGGTGGCGTGGCGAAAGCCGGTGTTCATCGGGGTGGCGCTGCTCAACCTCGCTGCCGCCTGGTTCGTCACGCGCAATCAACTCGAGGACAATTTCGTCGACTATTTCAGTCCGGCCGTCGAGTTCCGCCGCGATACGGACTTCATCCAGTCGCATCTATCCGGCGTCCATACCGTGTACTACGCGGTGCCGTCAGGTGTCGGGGGTACGGTGGGTTCGGCCGCGTACCTGCGGGATCTGGACAGGCTTGCCGACTGGCTACGCGCGCAGCCCGAAGTCTTCCAGGTCAGCTCGCTCGCCGACGTGGTCAAGCGCGTTCACCGCACGCTGCATGGCGATGCGTCGACCGCATATCGCGTGCCTGATGATGACATGGCGGCGGCCCAGGTATTACTCGTGTACGAGCTGTCCCTGCCACCCGGGCTGGATCTGAACGATCAGATTCGGATCGACCGCTCGGCCAGCAAGCTGACCGTGGTCCTGCGCGACATCACGTCCACGGCATTGGTGGCCTTCGACCAGCGCGTGCAGGCGTGGATGCGCGCAAACCTGCCGGCCGGCATGCAGGCGTCTGGCGCTGGGCCGTCCATCATGTTCTCGCATATCGGCGAGATGAATGTCGCCGGTACGCTGCAGGGGTATGTGCTGCAGATCCTGCTCGTTTCCGTCGTCATCGGGCTGGTGTTGCGCAGTGTCCGACTGGGCTTCGCCAGCCTGCTTCCGAACGTCCTGCCGTCCTTGATGGCTTTCGGGCTTTGGGGAGCGTTTGTCGGGCAAGTCGGCCTGTCGGTGGCGGTGGTGGGGGTGCTGACCTACGGGATCATCGTCGACGACACGATTCACAGCGTCTTCAAGTACCACCGCGCCCGCACGGTGCTGGGTCTGTCACCCCGGGCGGCGGTGGAGAACGCGTACAGCATTTCCGGCATGGCGGTGCTGTTCACCACTTCGGTCCTGGTGGCCGGCTTCGGCGTACTGATCTTCTCGCACTTCGACCTGAACGCCGACATGGGAATCATGTCCGTGCTGACGATCGCGATTGCCGCCATCGTGGACCTTGTGCTGCTGCCGCCATTGCTATTTGCCATCGACCGGGACACCCCGAAGCCGGCTTCCGCCCCCCACTCCCAACCGTTGAAAGGCATTTGACATGATGAAGCTCCGGATGCGCCTTGTGGCGCTTGTGTTCTGTCTGATCGCGGTATCGCCCGTGGCTGCGGCGGCGGAAGACGCCACCCGCGGCGAAGCCATCGTCGCGGAGATGTACGCGCGCGAACGCGGGTTCAGCAGCTATCGCATGGATATGGAAATGATCCTGCGTGACCGGCATGGCCAGCAAAGCGTGCGCAAGATGCGTGGCGCCGTGCTCGAGACGGACGGCGACGGTGACAAGCACCTGATGCTGTTCGAGTCTCCGGCCGACATCCGGCACACGGCTTTCCTGAGTTTTGCGCATGCCGATAAGCCCGACGATCAGTGGCTATACCTGCCGGCCCTGAAGCGCACGCGGCGCATCGCCTCGGACAGCAAGTCGGGCTCGTTCATGGGCAGCGAGTTCTCGTTCGAAGACCTGACCTCGCAGTTGCCGCGCAAGTTCAGCCACCGCTATCTGGGCGACGAAGACACCGGCGGGACACCGTGCTTCAAGGTCGAGCGCACGCCCCGCTACGAGGGCTCCGGCTATACGAAGCAGGTGCTGTGGATCGACCGCGAGCGGTACGTGACATTGAAAGCGGAACTGTACGACCGTCGCGGGGCCTTGCAGAAGACGCTGGAGAGCGGCGACTTTGCCGCCTACGGACAGCAGTTGCTAAAGCCAGGGTGGATGAACATGGTGAACCATCAGACCGGCAAGTCGACCCGCATCAGTATGTCCGGCTACAAGTTCCGGGATGGCGGCGTCGACAAGCGGGATTTCGAGCCGCAGCGGCTGGAGTATGTTCGCTAAACGGGGATGCGTCCGTTGGCTCGCTACCCTGTGTCTCGTCTGGCATGCGGGCACTGGCCACGCGATGCCAGTCGTCGAGACAAGCGGGAGTATCGGTCCGGAAGTCTGGCTGTTCAATCGCCCCCCCGCATTTCAGGCACAGCACCAACATGCCGCGGCCTTGGTCCTCAATCTCGGCTGGATTGTCACACACCCCATGTACCCGGGCGTCACCGGCCGGCTGACCCCTTACGTCCGCCTGGACGTTTCCGATCCGGACATGCGTTACTTCGATTTTCGCGAAGCCACCGTCCGTGCCGAGCGCGGCGACAACCTCTGGCAAGCCGGGATGGAGACATTGGACTGGAGCGTGATGGAGTCACGCCATCCGGTCAACATCATCAACCAGATCGATACCCGCGCGGACATCGATCTGGAGGCCAAGCTCGGCCAGCCGATGCTGTCTTACACCCGCTTCAGCGAGGCGTACGGACGTCTCGCCGTGTACTGGATGCCGTGGTTCCGGCCCCGCCCCCAACTGGGCCTTCGAAGCCGGCAACGCATGGGGCCGCTGGCACCGGAGGCCCCCTCCCACGGCCTGGCGCCCTGGCAGCGGACCAACGATATCGCCGTACGCTGGTCGGGGACCATCGCGGATGCCGACGTCGGTGCCTACTACTTCGATGGCTTGTCACGCGAGCCCACCATCGCCCCCGACTTGACGACGGCTTACCAGCGCATCCGACAGTTGGGGGTGACCGGTGTGTTGCCCGCTGGCAGCATGCTGTGGAAGGGCGAGGCGATCTTTCGTTGGGGGCAGGGTGCGCCGTTCGGTGCCTACATCGTCGGTGCGGAATACACATTCGCCAGGCCCGACGGCGACCTTTCACTGCTGTTCGAATACCTGCGCGACCACCGCGACGCCAGCGCGCCGTTCACGCCGTTCACACACGGCCCCTTCGCCGGCGTGCGTATTCGCCTCAACGAGTCCGGTGATGCGGAACTGCAATACGGCGTGCTGCACGACCGTGCGACCCGCATCCTGATGCACAAACTCGAGTTCAGCCGTCGGTTCGGCAAATCCGCGCGGCTGCGTCTGGTAGCCCGTAAGGCGAGTTGCAACGGCGACAGCGTTTTTGAGGCGCTGTGTCGCGACAGCATGTTGCAGGTCAATCTGACCCACAACTTTTAGCCCTACGCTTTTGATCCCAACCCTATCCGAGGTCATGATGATCACGCCAATTCTCGCCACTTCCGCCGCAGCTTGCAGCGCGCTTGTCGCCTTCCTGCATATCTACATCATCGCCAAAGGGCCGCAGGCGTACCGTGCCTTCGGCGCCGGCGAGGCCCTCGCAGGCATGGCGGAGCGCGGCTCCTGGGTGCCGGGATTGCTGACAGCGGGCATCACGGGGGTGTTCTTCGTCTTTGCTGCCTACTATGCGGCGGCGGCCGGGTTGCTGCCGACGCTCCCCCAGATGCGCATTGCGGTGATCGGCATTGCAGCAATCTATACGCTGCGGGGCGGCCTCATCGTAGTGGGATGGGTGCTCCGGCAACCCCTGTCCACGTTCGACATCCAATCCTCGTTCGCATCTCTGGCTATCGGGCTCCTTCACTGCGCGGCCGCCTGGTGCTGGCTCGCAGCGACCGATGCTGTCGAGACGGYGCGCTAAAGGGGCGTCGGCAATGATTCGCATCGTTCCCGCCTGCGTGTTTCCTGGTCAGGGGTCGCAATCCGTCGGCATGCTTTCCGCGTGGCGGGGTGAGCGTGTGTTCGTCGAGACGATCGACGAAGCCTCGGATGTGCTTGATCTGGACCTCTGGCACCTTAGCCAGCATGCCGATCCAGCGGAACTCGCCCGCACGGTCAACACGCAGCCATTGGTGGTGGCGGCGTCGATCGCGATCTATCGCACCTGGCAGGCCCAGTCTCCAGTAGCCGTGCCATGGGCGATCGGACACAGTGTTGGGGAAATTTCAGCGCTGGTTGCCGCCGGTGCCCTGGCGCTGCCGGATGCCCTGCACATCGCGCGCCAACGGGCGCTGGCGATGATGGCGGCGGTGGCGCCCGGGGTTGGGGGCATGGCAGCGGTCATCGGTCTCGATGACCTGACAGTGGAACGACTCTGTTCCGCCTTCGCCGGAGGTGGCGGCGTACTTGAGCCGGTGAATTTCAATGCGCCCGGGCAAGTGGTGGTGGCCGGCCATATGCCGGCCATCGAGCGTCTCAAGATGGCCGCCCGGGAGGCCGGCGCAAAGATGGTGTTCGTGCTGCCAGTCAGTGGCCCGTTCCATAGCTCGCTGATGCAGCCAGCGGCGGAGGCGCTCGCCCGGTGCCTCGACGACATCCGCGTCACGGCCCCTTCGTTGCGCGTGCTGCACGGCAATAGCCTTGAAGTCGCCACGGAGGCGTCGATCAAGCCGGCGCTGGTGGCGCAACTGACTGCCCCGGTGCGCTGGACGGCAATGGTTCGGCACCTCGAGGCCGACGGCGTCACGCACATCGTGGAATCAGGACCCGGGGAGGCATTGACGAATCTGTGCCGGCGCGTCGCTCCCGCGTTGTCCGTACTACCCCTGCATCTGCCCCAAGGCATGGAGGCCGCCGTGCTGGCCCTGTCGTGAGCAGTCAATGGCTGCGGATCGCGCAGACGAAAAAAAACCCGGCTCGAAAGCCGGGTTTTTCACTTCCAGTGCAGCAACGATCGCGATCAGACCGCGTCGCCGTCGCCTTCGGTCGCCTGCACCACGGGCGGCTCGATGAAGAGCGATTGCTCTTCGTCCGAGATCGCCTGGGCGCGTTCGCGCTCGGCCGCCTCGCGTGCCTTGCGGGCACGGTGGTAGGCCAGGCCGGTACCGGCGGGGATCAGACGACCCACGATCACGTTTTCCTTCAGACCACGCAGGTCGTCGGTCTTGCCCATGATCGCGGCCTCGGTCAGCACGCGCGTCGTTTCCTGGAACGATGCCGCCGAGATGAAGCTGTCCGTGGACAGCGACGCCTTCGTGATACCCAGCAGCAGGTTCTCGTGCGTGGCCGGACGCTTGCCGTCCGCAATCATGCGGTCGTTTTCGTCCAGCAGTTCCGAACGCTCCACCTGCTCGCCCGGGATGAACCGGGTGTCGCCCACGTCCTGGATCTGCACGCGGCGCAGCATCTGACGAACAATCACTTCGATGTGCTTGTCGTTGATCTTCACGCCCTGCAGACGGTACACGTCCTGCACTTCGTCCACGATGTAGTGCGCCAGTTCCTCGATGCCCTTCAGGCGCAGGATGTCGTGCGGGTCCGCCGGACCTTCCACGATCATTTCGCCCTTGTTCACCACCTGGCCATCGTGCACCAGCACCTGCTTTTCCTTGGCGATCAGGAACTCATGGGCGTTGCCGTCCAGGTCCGTGATAACCAGGCGCTGCTTGCCCTTGGTGTCCTTACCGAACGATGTCGTACCGGTGACTTCCGCCAGCACGGCGGCGTCCTTCGGCGAACGCGCTTCGAACAGTTCAGCCACACGCGGCAGACCACCGGTAATGTCGCGAGTCTTCTGCGATTCGGTCGGGATACGTGCGAGCACTTCACCCACATGCACCTGCTGGCCGTCCTTCACGGTAATCAGCGCGCCAACCTGGAAGCCGATGGTCACGGAGTGGTCCGTGCCCGGAATCTTGACTTCCTGGCCGTTCGCGTCGAGCAGCTTCACCTGCGGGCGCAGGCCCTTGGTGGCAGCCGTACGGCGCTTGGCATCGATCACCACGAGGGTCGACAGGCCGGTGACTTCGTCCATCTGCTTGGCGACGGTCACGCCCTCTTCGACGTTCTCGAACTTCGTCATGCCGGTGTATTCCGACACGATCGGGCGCGTCAGCGCATCCCACGTGGCCAGCTGCGTACCAGCCTTGATGGCCTGGCCGTCCTGCACCAGCAGCGTGGCGCCGTACGGGATCTTGTGGCGCTCGCGCTCGCGGCCGTGGTCGTCCGTGATCAGCGTCTCGCCCGAACGCGAGATCACGATCAGTTCGCCCTTGGCGTTCGTCACGTAGCGCATGGTCGCCGTGAAGCGGACCGTACCGGTCGCCTTGGCTTCCACGCTCGAGGCCACTGCCGCACGCGATGCCGCACCACCGATGTGGAACGTCCGCATGGTCAGCTGCGTACCCGGCTCACCGATCGACTGCGCGGCAATCACGCCCACCGCTTCGCCGGAGTTCACCAGCACGCCGCGGCCCAGGTCGCGGCCGTAGCACTTGCCGCACAGGCCGTAACGCGTGTCGCACGCCAGCGGGGTGCGGACCTTGACTTCGTCCACGCCGAGGTTGTCGATCAGGTCGACGAGGTCTTCGTCCAGCAGCGTGCCGGTCTCGATCGCCGTTTCCTGCGTTTCCGGGTTCACCACGTCAGACACGGTCACACGGCCGAGGATACGGTCGCGCAGCGCTTCGATCACTTCACCGCCTTCGACCAGGGCCTTCATGGCCACGCCGTTGGTGGTGCCGCAATCGTCTTCGACCACGACCAGATCCTGCGTCACGTCGACCAGACGACGGGTCAGGTAACCCGAGTTCGCGGTCTTCAGTGCCGTATCGGCCAGGCCCTTACGCGCGCCGTGGGTCGAGATGAAGTACTGCAGAACGTTCAGGCCTTCACGGAAGTTCGCCGTAATCGGCGTTTCAATGATCGAGCCATCCGGCTTGGCCATCAGGCCACGCATACCGGCCAGCTGGCGGATCTGCGCTGCGGAACCCCGCGCGCCCGAGTCGGCCATCATGTAGATGGAGTTGAACGATTCCTGCTTGACCGTATTGCCTTCGCGGTCGACCACGTCTTCGTGCTGGAGCTGCTCCATCATCGCCTTGCCCACCTGGTCGCCGGCGGCGCCCCAGATGTCCACGACGTTGTTGTAACGCTCCTGGTCCGTCACCAGACCCGACATGTACTGCTTGTCGTATTCCTTCACCTTGGCAGCGGCGTCGGAGATGATCTTCTCCTTCTGCGGCGGCACCAGCATGTCGTCGATGGCAATCGAGATACCGGCGCGCGTCGCCAGGCGGAAGCCCGACTGCAGCAGCTTGTCGGCGAAGATCACGGTCTCGCGCAGACCGCACTTGCGGAATGCGGTGTTGATCAGGCGCGAGATTTCCTTCTTCTTCAGCGGCTTGTTCAGCACTGAGAACGGCAGGCCCTTCGGCAGGATCTCGGACAGGATCGCGCGGCCGACCGTGGTGGCCTGCAGCGTGATCTTGGGCGCGAAGCGGGCATCGCCCACGGCGTCCTTGTCGACGAGCACGTACTCGGTGATCCGCACGTTCACGCGCGAAGCGAGTTCGACTTCCTTGTTCTCGTAGGCGCGGATAACTTCGCTGATGTCAGCGAACGTCATGCCTTCACCCTTGCCGTTGATCTTGTCGCGGGTCGTGTAGTACAGACCCAGCACCACGTCTTGCGACGGGACGATCGACGGATCGCCGTTGGCCGGGAACAGCACGTTGTTGGAGGCCAGCATCAGCGTGCGGGCTTCCATCTGTGCTTCCAGCGACAGCGGCACGTGAACAGCCATCTGGTCACCGTCGAAGTCGGCGTTGAATGCCGCGCAGACCAGCGGGTGCAGCTGGATGGCCTTGCCTTCGATCAGCACCGGCTCGAACGCCTGGATCCCCAGGCGGTGCAGCGTCGGCGCACGGTTCAGCATCACCGGGTGCTCGCGGATCACCTCTTCGAGGATGTCCCACACCACCGGCGTCTGGCTTTCCACTTCCTTCTTCGCCGCCTTGATCGTGGTGGCGATGCCCATCGTTTCCAGCTTGTGGAAGATGAACGGCTTGAACAGCTCGAGCGCCATCAGCTTGGGCAGGCCGCACTGGTGCAGCTTCAGCGTCGGGCCCACCACGATGACCGAACGGCCCGAGTAGTCGACGCGCTTGCCCAGCAGGTTCTGACGGAAACGACCGCCCTTACCCTTGATCATCTCGGCCAGGGACTTCAGCGGACGCTTGTTGGCGCCGGTCATCGCCTTGCCGCGACGGCCGTTGTCCAGCAGCGAATCCACCGCTTCCTGCAGCATGCGCTTTTCGTTGCGCACGATGATCTCGGGCGCCTTCAGTTCCAGCAGGCGCTTCAGGCGGTTGTTCCGGTTGATGACGCGACGATACAGGTCGTTCAGGTCCGAGGTGGCGAAACGGCCGCCATCCAGCGGTACCAGCGGACGCAGTTCCGGCGGCAGCACCGGCAGCACTTCCAGGATCATCCACTCGGGCTTGATGCCCGAACGCTGGAACGCCTCGAGCACCTTCAGGCGCTTGGCGAACTTCTTGATCTTGGCTTCGGAACCGGTGGCCTGCAGCTCGGCGCGGATCTGTTCGATCTGCTTCTCGATGTCGATGCCGCGCAGCAGTTCACGGATGCCTTCGGCGCCCATCATGGCGACGAACTCGCCCTCGCCGTACTCATCGCACTTCGCGATGTAGTCGTCCTCGGACATGATCTGGCTCTTCTTGAGCGGGGTCATGCCCGGTTCCAGCACCACGAATGCCTCGAAATACAGCACGCGTTCGATGTCGCGCAGCGTCATGTCCAGGACCATGCCCAGACGCGACGGCAGCGACTTCAGGAACCAGATGTGCGCAGTCGGCGCAGCCAGTTCGATGTGGCCCATGCGCTCGCGACGCACCTTGGCCAGCGTGACTTCGACGCCGCACTTCTCGCAGATCACGCCACGGTGCTTCAGGCGCTTGTACTTGCCGCACAGGCACTCGTAGTCCTTGATCGGGCCAAAGATCTTGGCGCAGAACAGGCCATCGCGTTCCGGCTTGAACGTCCGGTAGTTGATCGTTTCCGGCTTCTTCACTTCACCGTACGACCACGAACGGATCTTCTCGGGCGAGGCGAGGCCGATCTTGATCGCGTCGAACTGCTCTTCCTGCTGAACCTGCTTAAAGAGATCGAGCAATGCTTTCATTGCAACTCCTTGTTTCGCCGCGGCACCGAAGTCTGTTCGGGGCCACGGCATTCATCCTGTGGGAAATCTTCTCTGCCGGGTCTACCGGGCCGGCGCCCGCCGCAGCGGGACGCCGTCATCGCGCCGATCAGTAACGATCGAGATCGATGTCGATACCCAACGAGCGGATTTCCTTCACCAGCACGTTGAACGATTCCGGCATGCCGGCGTCGATCGAGTGCTCGCCCTTGACGATGTTTTCGTACACCTTGGTACGGCCGTTCACGTCATCGGACTTGACCGTCAGCATTTCCTGCAGCACGTACGACGCGCCGTAGGCTTCCAGTGCCCACACTTCCATCTCACCGAAACGCTGGCCACCGAACTGGGGCTTACCGCCCAGCGGCTGCTGCGTCACGAGCGAGTACGGACCCGTCGAGCGCGCGTGCATCTTGTCATCGACCAAGTGGTGCAGCTTCAGCATGTGCATCACACCCAGCGTGACCGGACGCTCGAACGCTTCGCCGGTGCGGCCGTCGTACAGCGTGACCTGCTGCTTCGACGGGGTCAGGCCCTTCTCCTTGGCGATCTCGTCCGGGTAGGCCAGGTCCAGCATGCGGCGGATTTCATCCTCATGCGCACCGTCGAACACCGGCGTTGCGAACGGCACGCCCTTCTTCAGGTTCGAAGCCAGTTCCAGCACTTCGGCGTCGGTCAGGCTGTCCAGGTCTTCCGGCTTGCCGCTCTCGTTGTAGACCTGGGCCAGCAGCTTGCGCAGCTCCTGTGCCTTGGTCTGCGCCTTGAGCATGTCACCGATGCGCTGGCCCAGACCGCGCGCGGCCCAGCCCAGGTGGGTTTCCAGAATCTGGCCCACGTTCATCCGCGACGGCACGCCCAGCGGGTTCAGCACGATGTCGGCCGGGGTACCGTCCGCCATGTACGGCATGTCTTCGATCGGCACGATCTTCGACACCACACCCTTGTTACCGTGACGACCTGCCATCTTGTCGCCAGGCTGCAGGCGACGCTTCACGGCCAGGTACACCTTGACCATCTTGATCACGCCCGGCGGCAGTTCGTCGCCCTGCGTGAGCTTCTTGCGCTTCTCTTCGAAGGCCAGGTCGAATTCGTGACGCTTCTGCTCGATGGCTTCCTTCACTGCCTCGAGCTGGGCCGCCACTTCTTCGTCGGCCGGACGGATGTCGAACCAGTGGTACTTGTCCAGATCGGCCAGGTACTCGCGGGTCAGCTTGGCACCCTTCGCCAGCTTCTTCGGACCGCCGTTGACGGGCTTGTCGAGCAGCAGGCGTTCCAGACGCTGGAATGCATCGCCTTCCACGATACGCAGCTGGTCGTTCAGGTCCAGGCGGTAGCGCTTCAGTTCGTCGTCGATGATCGACTGGGCACGCTTGTCGCGCGTCACGCCTTCGCGGGTGAAGACCTGGACGTCGATCACGATGCCGCTCATGCCCGACGGCACGCGCAGCGAGGTGTCCTTCACGTCCGATGCCTTCTCGCCGAAGATGGCGCGCAGCAGCTTCTCTTCCGGGGTCAGCTGGGTCTCGCCCTTCGGCGTGACCTTGCCCACCAGCACGTCGCCAGCCTCGACTTCGGCACCGATGTAGGTGATGCCGGACTCGTCCAGACGCGCGAGTTGCGCTTCGGCGAGGTTCGAGATGTCGCGCGTGATTTCTTCCGGTCCCAGCTTCGTGTCACGGGCGACGACCGACAGTTCCTCGATGTGGATCGAGGTGTAGCGGTCTTCGGCCACCACGCGTTCGGAGATCAGGATCGAATCTTCGAAGTTGTAGCCGTTCCACGGCATGAACGCCACCAGCATGTTCTGGCCCAGTGCCAGTTCGCCCAGGTCGGTCGAGGCGCCGTCGGCGATCACGTCGTTACGCGCGACGATATCGCCAACCTTCACCATCGGACGCTGGTTGATGTTGGTGTTCTGGTTGGAACGCGTGTACTTGATCAGGTTGTAGATGTCCACGCCGACTTCGCCAGCAACGGCTTCGTCGTCGTTCACACGGATCACGATACGCATGGCATCGACGTAGTCCACCACGCCGCCACGCATGGCCTGCACGGCGGTACCCGAGTCAACGGCCACGGTACGTTCGATGCCGGTACCCACGAGCGGCTTGTCCGGACGCAGGCAAGGCACGGCCTGACGCTGCATGTTGGCGCCCATCAGTGCACGGTTCGCGTCATCGTGTTCCAGGAACGGCACCAGCGAGGCAGCGGCCGACACGATCTGCGACGGCGCCACGTCGATGTACTGCACGCGGTCCGGAGTCACCATGCGGGTTTCGCGTTCGGAGCCTTCGCGGGACGAGACCAGTTCATCGATCAGGGTGCCATCGGCATCCACGGTCGCGTTGGCCTGGGCCACCACGTACTTGCCTTCCTCGATGGCCGACAGGTAGTCCACCTGGTCGGTCAGCTTGCTGTCCACCACCTTGCGGTACGGCGTTTCCAGGAAGCCGTATTCGTTCAGGCGGGCGTACAGTGCCAGCGAGTTGATCAGGCCGATGTTCGGGCCTTCCGGCGTTTCGATCGGGCACACGCGGCCATAGTGGGTCGGGTGCACGTCACGGACTTCAAAGCCGGCGCGCTCGCGCGTCAGACCACCCGGGCCCAGTGCGGAAACACGGCGCTTGTGGGTGATTTCCGAGAGCGGGTTGGTCTGGTCCATGAACTGCGACAGCTGCGACGAACCGAAGAACTCGCGAATCGCCGACGAAATCGGCTTCGAGTTGATCAGGTCGTGCGGCATCAGGTTCTCGGTCTCGGCCTGGCCCAGACGTTCCTTGACGGCACGCTCCACGCGCGACAGACCGGCGCGGAATTGGTTTTCCGCCAGTTCGCCCACGCAACGCACGCGACGATTACCCAGGTGATCGATGTCATCGACCTCGCCCTTGCCGTTACGCAGGTTCACCAGGATCTTGATCGTCTCGAGGATGTCTTCGTCCTGCAGCACCATGCTGCCCTCGCCGCTCGGGCGCGACAGACGGCTGTTGACCTTCATGCGGCCAACGCGCGACAGATCGTACGACTCTTCGCTGTAGAACAGGCGCTGGAACAGCGCTTCCACGGCTTCCTCGGTGGGCGGCTCGCCCGGGCGCATCATGCGGTAGATCGCGATACGCGCGGCGGTCTGGTCGGCGGTCTCGTCCACGCGCAGCGTCTGCGACATGTACGGGCCCTGGTCCAGGTCGTTCGTGTACAGCGTCTGAATCTGCTTGACACCGGCTTCGCGCAGGTTTTCCAGCAGCGTCTCTGTCAGCTCGTCGTTGGCGTTGGCGATCACCTCGCCCGTGTCCGGGTCGATGATGTTCTTGGCCAGCACGCGGCCGAGCAGATAGTCTTCCGGCACGCTGATCAGCTTGGTACCGGCGGAGTCCAGGTCACGGATGTGCTTGGCGTTGATCCGCTTGTCCTTCTCCACGACCACGCGACCGTTCTTGTCCGCGATGTCGAAACGCGCCACTTCGCCACGCAGGCGCTCGGGCACGAATTCCAGCTGCGCGCCTTCCGACTGCAGCGTGAAGTTGTCGAACACGAAGAAGTGCGCCAGGATTTGCTCCGGCGTCAGGCCGATCGACTTCAGCAGGATCGTCACCGGCATCTTGCGGCGGCGGTCCACACGGAAGTACAGGATGTCCTTCGGATCGAATTCGAAGTCCAGCCACGAGCCACGGTACGGAATAATCCGTGCCGAGAACAGCAGCTTGCCCGAGCTGTGCGTCTTGCCCTTGTCGTGCTCGAAGAACACGCCCGGCGAACGGTGCAGCTGGCTAACGATGACACGCTCGGTGCCGTTAATCACGAAAGAACCGGTCGACGTCATGAGCGGAATTTCGCCCATGTAGACTTCCTGCTCCTTCACTTCCTTGACCTTGCCCGGGTTCTCGCGATCGTTGATGATCAGGCGAACCTTGGCACGCAGCGCCGAGTGGAACGTCAGGCCACGCTGCTGGCACTCCTTGACGTCGAACGGCGGGTTGGACAGGTGATACGAGACAAACTCCATACGGGCAAGCCCGTTATGGGAGGAGATTGGGAAAATCGCGCTGAAAGCGGCCTGCAGACCCTCTGTTTTGCGACGCGCGGTCGGCGTTTCCGCTTGCAAGAACTGGGTGTAGGATTCAATCTGGGTGGCAAGCAGGAATGGAACCTGATGAACCGTCGCGCGCTTCGCAAAGGATTTGCGAATGCGCTTCTTTTCGGTGAAGCTGTACGCCATGGGATCTCCGAATCATCGCAGGGCAGGCTGGACCTGGCCGGCACCTGAGGTGTTCAGCGACTGGGAGGGGATTTGGCGGTTGGCCGCTACCAACCTCTGGCTGACGGTGTCCGCACGCTGCGGGCGGTGTGGTCATTGCACGGCGCAATGCCTGTACTCGCCCGGGGGACACCCGACCAAACTTGTCTTCTGCAGTCGGTTCAGAAGACAAACATCAGCAACCACTTAGTGTGCCACTGATGTTTGGCTTCTGCTAAGGCAGCGAATGATTTCGCTCGCCAAGCAGTCTATCCATCACTTTATTTGCGCCCTGGCCGGTACTTCGATCCGCCGGGTGCCCAATCAAACACACCCACAGAAGCGCAAAAAGGCTGGCGCCGGGATTTCCCTTTGCCAGCCCCATCCGCGTGCCACGAGGGCACGCGCGGTACCACTTACTTGACGTCGACCTTTGCGCCTGCGTCTTCCAGCTTCTTCTTGGCGTCGGCAGCAGCAGCCTTGTCCACGCCTTCCTTGA
Source organism: Cupriavidus sp. 10L43_2 (assembly GCF_056395265.1). Taxonomy (NCBI): domain Bacteria; kingdom Pseudomonadati; phylum Pseudomonadota; class Betaproteobacteria; order Burkholderiales; family Burkholderiaceae; genus Cupriavidus; species Cupriavidus sp. 10L43_2. The sequence continues at coordinate 3,975 of NZ_JBFTJE010000030.1, read as the reverse complement.
CAGCCTTCGGAGCGCCGTCAACCAGATCCTTGGCTTCCTTCAGGCCCAGGCCGGTGATTTCGCGAACAGCCTTAATCACGCCGACCTTGTTGGCGCCAACTTCGGCCAGGATCACGTTGAATTCGGTCTGCTCTTCAGCAGCAGCAGCACCGCCAGCGCCCGGGGCAGCAGCCACGGCCATAGCAGCGGCGGACACGCCGAACTTCTCTTCGAACGCCTTGACCAGGTCGTTCAGTTCCATCACGGACATCGAGCCTACGGCTTCGAGGATGTCGTCTTTAGTGATTGCCATTTGGAATACTCCTACTAGATGTGATTCGGTATCGGTAATGCGATCTGTCTTTGCGAGGCCTGCGACAGCTTAAGCAGCAGGGGCTTCCGCTTCTTCCGCGGGAGCGCCTTCGCTCTTCTTGGCAGCCAGGGCGGCCAGCAGACGGGCGAAGCCCGAAACCGGTGCCTGCATGACGCCAAGCAGCTGAGCAATCAGTTCTTCRCGGCCCGGGATCGAAGCCAGTGCCTTGACGGCCACAGCATCGAGCACCTTGCCGTCATACGACCCAGCGCGCAGGACCAGCTTGTCGTTGGTCTTGGCAAAGTCGTTCAGAACCTTGGCCGAGGCCACTGCATCTTCGGAAATCCCGTAGATCAGCGGACCGGTCATTTGCTCTGCGAGGCCTGCAAACGGCGTACCTTCGACGGCGCGGCGAGCCAGCGTGTTCTTCAGAACGCGCAGGTACACGCCTTGCTGACGAGCGTTGGCACGCAGCTTGGTCAGATCGCCAACCGCAATGCCGCGATATTCGGCCACGACGATGGTCTGGGCCTTGGCGACTTGCGCCGAAACCTCAGCAACGACGGCCTTCTTATCTTCAATATTGAGTGGCACGGTTAAGCTCCAAAACGATGCGGTGCTCGGGAAATCTCCTCTGCAATCGCATCAGTCCAAACGAACGGCGTCCGATTGGCCCGAATCACCCGGGACATGCCCGGATTCATCAATCCCTTCGGGTGCGCCATCTGCGCTGGCGGGACGGCTGCCATCGGGCGATGCCCGCATGTGCCGACCGATTAAGTCCACGCTGCCTGATTGCTGCGGCATGAACACCAGCGGTCTTTGATAACCAGCGGTACCTGCCGTCGCGCTGCGTTGCCGCTGCGCGGTTGGCGGGCACCACTGCCCAAAGCCTTGCTTCGTCGCCCTTCGGCGCCGAAACCGACCCCGGCGATGCCGGGATCCTTCATTCCTGCCCTGGCCGGCGTTATCGGGAACCGGTCAGGTGAGTGCCGTCGGGCTTAGGCCGACAGCGAAGTCTGTTCGACGCGAACGCCAACGCCCATCGTGGACGACACGGCGATCTTGCGCAGGTACACACCCTTGCTGGTGGCCGGCTTGGCCTTGACCAGCGCGTCCAGCAGTGCGGACAGGTTGCTCTTCAGCGCGGTGTCTTCGAACGAACGGCGACCGATGGTGGCGTGGATGATACCGGCCTTGTCGACACGGAATTGCACCTGACCAGCCTTGGCGTTCTTCACAGCCTGGGCCACGTCCGGCGTCACGGTGCCAACCTTCGGGTTCGGCATCAGGCCACGCGGGCCGAGGATCTGGCCCAGCGTACCGACGATACGCATCGTGTCCGGCGAAGCGATCACGACGTCGAAATTCAGGTTACCGGCCTTCACTTGCTCGGCCAGGTCTTCCATGCCGACGATGTCAGCGCCAGCAGCCTTGGCGGCCTCGGCCTTTTCGCCCTGGGCGAACACGGCCACGCGCACCGACTTGCCGGTACCGGCGGGCAGCACCACGGAACCACGCACCACTTGGTCCGACTTCTTGGCGTCGATGCCCAGTTGCACGGCCACGTCGATCGACTCGTCGAACTTCGCCGAAGCGCAGCTCTTCACCAGGCCCAGGGCCTCGTCGATCGGGTAGAACTTGGTACGCTCGATCTTCGCCTTGTTGGCGGCGACGCGCTTGGAAACCTTAGCCATTTACAGACCCTCCACGGTGATGCCCATCGAACGAGCCGAACCGGCGATGGTACGCACGGCGGCGTCCAGATCGGCAGCGGTCAGGTCAGCGTTCTTGGCCTTGGCGATGTCTTCAGCCTGGGCGCGGGTGATCTTGCCAACCTTGTCGGTATGGGGCTTCGGCGAACCCTTGGTGATGCCAGCTGCCTTCTTGATCAGCACGGTCGCGGGCGGCGACTTCATCACGAAGGTGAAGCTCTTGTCGGCGAAGGCGGTAATCACCACCGGCACCGGCAGACCAGGTTCCATGCCCTGGGTCTGGGCGTTGAACGCCTTGCAGAACTCCATGATGTTCAGACCACGCTGACCCAGTGCGGGACCAACGGGCGGGGAGGGATTTGCCTTACCAGCCGGAATTTGCAGCTTGATAAAGCCAATGATCTTCTTGGCCATTTCTACTCCAATCCAGATCCGGATTCCTCGGGAAAACGGATCCTGTTGAGTCGTAACGCGCTATCGCCATGCCTGTCGGCACAGCCTCACGCTCCTCTTTGGGCGGACCTCTCAGCCTGCCCTCTCTGTCCGCCCCGGCACTCGCGCGCCGCGGCGGTCAAATCCTTAAACCTTCTCGACCTGACCGAACTCGAGCTCGACCGGCGTTGCGCGACCGAAGATCGTGACCGAGACGCGCAGGCGCGACTTCTCGTAGTTCACTTCCTCGACGTTGCCGTTGAAGTCGGTGAACGGGCCGTCCTTGACGCGCACCATTTCGCCCACTTCGAACAGCGTCTTGGGACGCGGCTTCTCGACCCCTTCCTGCATCTGGGTCATGATCTTGTCGACTTCGCGCTGCGAAATCGGGCTCGGGCGGTTACGCGCGCCCCCGACGAAGCCGGTGACCTTGCTGGTGTTCTTCACCAGATGCCACGTCTCGTCGGTCATTTCCATTTCCACGAGCACGTAGCCCGGGAAGAAACGGCGTTCGGTCACGGACTTGTGACCACCCTTGATTTCCACGACTTCTTCGGAGGGCACCAGAATGCGGCCGAACTTGTCCTGCATCTCGGCGCGCTCGATGCGCTCCTGCAGCGCGCGCTGCACGCTCTTTTCCATGCCGGAGTAGGCGTGCACCACATACCAGCGCTTCTTCGACGAAGGCGATTCGGCTGCCGTGGTTTCCTGCTGAGCGTTATCCGTCATGTGTTACCTCTTATTTCCAGCCCAGCACGAGGGAGAAAATCACCCACTCGATGAGCTTGTCGGCCGACCACAGGAACAACGCCATGATCACTACAAAGGCAAACACGAGCCCGGTCATCTGACCGGCTTCCTTGCGCGTCGGCCAGACGACCTTTTTGACTTCCCGATACGATTCCTTGGCGAACCCCACGAAATCCTTGCCGGGGGCGGACACGAGCGCCACGACGACGCCCAGTGCGAGACCGGCGAACAGCGCCGCGCCACGCACGTACGACGGCTGCTGCGCGAGTACGTAGAAGCCGATCACTCCCGCAACCACCAGGAGCCCCGCGACGACGAGCAGCCATTTGCCGCTCGAGGCGCCTACGGTTTCGACATTGGGATTGGCCATGTTTCGCAAACGAGACTAAGCCGCGTCACGATTCATTCTCGCGACGCGGCTGATTGATTTGGCAGGGGCAGAGGGAATCGAACCCCCAACCTTCGGTTTTGGAGACCGACGCTCTGCCAGTTGAGCTATACCCCTAAAAACAACTTCGGGGTCGACGATTCCGCCAACCCCTCTGGCAGACGACCACGGCCGGTTGGTGCCGTGTTCGCCAGTATTACTGCTTAGTCGAGGATCTTTGCCACGACGCCGGCGCCGACGGTACGGCCGCCTTCACGGATAGCGAAGCGCAGACCTTCTTCCATGGCGATCGGGGCGATCAGCTTGACCGTGATCGACACGTTGTCGCCCGGCATGACCATTTCCTTGTCCGCCGGCAGCTCGATCGAGCCGGTCACGTCGGTCGTACGGAAGTAGTA
>NZ_JBFTJE010000029.1:0-44031 GCF_056395265.1 Cupriavidus sp. 10L43_2 | reverse complement strand
TTCATGCGCCCGGACCGCATCGTGCTGGGCTGCTCGCCCGACGTGGCCGGCCGCCATGCCAAGGCCATCATGCGCGAGCTGTACTCGCCGTTCAACCGCAACCACGAACGCACCTTCTATATGGATGTGCGCTCGGCCGAGTTCACCAAGTACGCGGCCAATTCGATGCTGGCGACGCGTATTTCCTTCATGAACGAGCTGGCCAACCTGGCTGACGAGGTCGGTGCGGACATCGAATTGGTCCGACTCGGCATCGGCTCCGACCCGCGCATCGGCTACAGCTTCCTGTACGCCGGCGCSGGCTACGGCGGCTCGTGCTTCCCGAAGGACGTGCAGGCGCTGATGCGCACGGCCACCTCGTACGGCAAGCCGATGCGGGTGCTGGAGGCCGTGGAGGCCGTCAACGACGCCCAGAAGCAGGTCTTGGCCAACAAGGTGATCAAGCGCTTCGGCGAAGACCTGACCGGCAAGACCTTCGCAATCTGGGGCCTCGCCTTCAAGCCGAATACCGATGACATGCGGGAAGCGCCCTCGCGGGTGCTGGCGCGCGAGCTGGTGTCGCGCGGCGCCGCGCTGCGCGTGCACGACCCGGTGGCGATGCCCGAAGCGCGCCGTGTGATCGAGACGGATCTTGCGGACATCGAAGGCGGCGCGGGGCGAGTACACTTCTGCGAGGCGCAGATGGATGTCCTCGAGGACGCCGACGCGCTCGTGATCGTGACCGAGTGGAAGGTCTTCCGGAGCCCGGATTTCAGTGCCATCCGCGCCAAGCTGAAGACCCCGGTCATTATCGACGGCCGCAATCTCTACGAACCCGATGCCATGGCGACAGCCGGCATCGAATACCACGCGATCGGGCGCTCTGCCTCGATGCGCTGAGACCCTATGAGCAAGAATCAGATTTCGCAGGACCAGATTCGACAATCGCAGGTGCTGGTGGTGGGCGACATGATGCTGGACCGTTACTGGTTTGGCGACGTGGAGCGCATTTCCCCGGAGGCGCCGGTGCCCGTGGTGCAGGTCAAGCGCAGTGACGAGCGCCTGGGCGGCGCTGCCAACGTGGCCCGCAATGCCGCGGCGCTGGGCGCCCGGGTAGGCATGCTCGGCGTGATCGGCGATGACGAGCCGGGCCGCACGCTCGAGGCGCTGCTGGCCGAGAGCCACGTGCAGCCCTACCTGCAACGCGATCCCACCCTCAATACGACGATCAAGCTGCGCGTGCTGGCCCATCAGCAGCAGTTGCTGCGCGTCGATTTCGAGAGCGCGCCGGCCAACGAAGTGCTGGCTTCGGTACAGGAGCGCTTCAATACTCTGGTGGCCGACTATCAGGTGCTGGTCTTGTCCGACTACGGCAAGGGCGGTCTGGCGCACGTCGGCCGCATGGTGGAGGCGGGCCGCGCGGCCGGCCGCACCGTGCTGGTGGACCCCAAGGGCGACGACTACTCGCGCTACCGGGGTGCCACGCTGATCACGCCGAACCGTGCCGAGATGCGTGCCGTGGTGGGCGCCTGGAAGACCGAGGCGGACCTGACCATCCGCGCCCAGAACCTGCGCCGCTCGCTCCAGCTTGAAGCGCTGCTGCTGACGCGCTCGGAGGAGGGCATGACGCTCTACACCGAGGCCGAGGTGCTTCATGTCTCGGCCCAGGCGCGCGAAGTCTATGATGTATCGGGGGCCGGCGATACCGTGATCGCCACGCTGGCCACGATGATCGGTGCCGGCGTGCCGCTCAAGGAAGCCGTGCAGCACGCCAACCGGGCCGGCGCCATCGTGGTCGGCAAGCTGGGTACCGCCGTTGTCACGTATCCCGAACTGTTCGGCGCCTGAGGCGCGTGTCGTAAAAGTCCGAAATTCGAGTCTGAAACTACCATGACCATCATCGTGACCGGCGCCGCCGGCTTTATCGGCAGCAACCTCGTCAAGGGCTTGAACGAGCGCGGCGAGACCAATATTGTCGCGGTCGACAACCTGACCCGCGCCGAGAAGTTCGGCAACCTCGTGGACTGCGAGATCGCCGACTACCTCGACAAGTCGGAATTCGTCCAGCGCTTTGCGCGGGGGGACTTCGGCAAGGTCCGCGCGGTGTTCCACGAGGGCGCGTGCTCCGACACCATGGAGACCGACGGCCGCTACATGATGGAGAACAACTACCGCTACACGCTGGCGCTGATGGAAGCCTGCCTGGAGCAGGGCACGCAGTTCCTCTACGCCTCGTCGGCGGCCACCTACGGGGCGTCGACGATGTTCCGCGAGGACCGCGAGTACGAGCGCCCGCTGAACGTGTACGGCTATTCGAAGTTCCTGTTCGACCAGGTGGTGCGGCGCCGGCTGCCGGCGGCCCACTCGCAGATCGTCGGCTTCCGCTACTTCAACGTGTACGGCCCGCGCGAGTACCACAAGGGCCGCATGGCCTCGGTGGCGTTCCACCACTTCAACCAGTTCCGCGCCGAGGGCTCGGTGAAGCTGTTCGGCGAGTACAACGGCTACGCGCCGGGTACGCAGAGCCGCGACTTCGTGTCCGTGGAGGACGTGGTCAAGGTCAACCTGTACTTCCTCGATCATCCGGAAAAGTCCGGCATCTTCAACCTTGGCACCGGCCGCTCGCAGCCGTTCAACGACATCGCCGCCAGCGTGGTCAACACGCTGCGCGAGATCGAGGACAAGCCGCCGCTCTCGCTGGAGGAGATGGTGCAGGAAGGGCTGGTCGAATACGTGAAATTCCCCGACGCGCTGCGCGGCAAGTACCAGTGCTTCACGCAGTCCGATGTGTCGCGCCTGCGGTCGGCGGGCTATACCGCCCCGTTCCTCACGGTGCAGGAAGGCGTCTCGCGCTACTGCAAGTGGCTGCTCGAGCGTAACGGCTGACCGTTTCGGATGTTTCCGACCGCCGATTGCAACATCCTCGTTGCAGTTGGCCACACATCCGCGCGGATGTTGTGAACGATTGTGGCCGACTACGCGTCTAGCCGTCACCCGCTCCTATCCTGACAAGGCTCCGTCGCCATCCCGGCACGGAGCCTTGAGTCCAATAAGGAAAGGAGTTTTCTGATGCGCAATCCCTTCGATGTTTCCCTGATCCAGTGCATGCGCCGGATGTTCGTGGCGCTGCTGGTGTCGCTCGCGTTCGGCGGCGCGGCCTATGCCAACGTGGACGTCAACGTGGCGGACGAAGCCGCGCTGACCGGCGTGAAGGGCATCGGGCCGGCTACCGCCAAGCGGATCCTCGATGAGCGCGAGAAGCATGGCGCCTTCAAGGATGCCGGCGACCTCGCGGACCGGGTGCCCGGCGTGGGGCCGAAGTCGGTGGCCAACCTCGAGGCCGCCGGGCTGACGTTCGGCAAGGCTGCGCCGCCCCCTCGCAAGGATCCCAAGGCAAAGGCCAGCGCGGCACCATCGACGCAGAAGGCGGCCCGCTGACGCCATGCGGCAGACCAGGCCCGGGGCGTCAACAGCCCGGGGCTGGTATGCGTTGTGCTTCCTTGTCGGCCGGCGCCGGCCCGGTCGCTTCGCGGCCAGGGCGGCGCGGAGTATCATGCGCGACGTCGATAACAGGGAGAAAACAACATGGCGAATGGCGAGGACACGGGCTTCCTACCGAAATGGCGGCTGAAGACATCGGGCGTGATCGGCCCGGACGAGCGGCTGCCCGCGGGGCAGACGATTCTGGCGGGCATCCAGCACGTAGTGGCGATGTTCGGCTCCACGGCCATCGCGCCGATCCTGATGGGCTTCAATCCGAATATCGCCATCCTGTTCTCGGGCATCGGCACGCTGATTTTCTTCCTGTTCGTACGCGGGCGCGTGCCGAGCTATCTGGGATCGAGCTTCGCGTTCATCGCCGTGGTCATCGCGGCCACCGGCTATGCCGGCAGCGGGCCGAACCTGAATATCCCGGTGGCGCTCGGCGGCATCATCGCGGCGGGGGCGGTCTACACATTGATCGGCCTGATCGTGCAGGCGGTCGGCTACGCCTGGGTGGAGAAGCTGATGCCGCCGGTGGTGACCGGCGCCATCGTTGCAGCGATTGGCCTGAACCTGGCGCCGGTGGCCGTCAAGGCCGTCAGCGCCGCGCCGCTCGATACCTGGATCGGACTGCTGACCGTGCTGGCCGTGGGTCTGATCGCCGTGCGCGCGCCGGGCATGGTGGGGCGCCTGCCGGTGCTGCTGGGCGGGCTGGCTGGCTACCTCGCGTATTACATCGCCACCAATGTGATGGGCATGGGCAAGGCCATCGACTTCTCGGGCGTGATTGCGGCCGGCTGGTTCGGCCTGCCCGCGTTCACGGCGCCGGTGTTCGAGCCGAGCGCGATGCTGCTGATCGCCCCGGTGGCGATCGTGCTTGTGGCGGAGAACCTCGGCCACATCAAGGCCATCGGCGTGATGACGGGCCGCAACCTGGACCCGTATATCGGTCGCGCGTTCATCGGCGATGGCGTGGCCACGATGCTGTCCGCCTCGGGCGGCGGCACGGGCGTGACCACGTACGCGGAGAACATGGGTGTGATGGCGGTGACGCGCATCTACTCGACGCTGATCTTCGTGGTAGCGGCGGCGGTGGCCATTCTGCTCGGCTTCTCGCCGAAGTTCGGCGCGCTGATCCTGACGATTCCGGGCCCGGTCATCGGCGGCCTGACCATCGTCGTGTTTGGCCTGATCTCGGCCACGGCCGGGCGGATCTGGGTGCAGAACGGCGTGGATTTCTCCAGCTCGCGCAACTTGATCACGGTGGGGGCCACGCTGACCGTGGCCGCTGGTGACCTGACGCTGAAGCTCGGTGGCATGACGCTCGGTGGCATCGGCACGGCCACGTTCGGCGCCATCCTGCTGTATCACCTGCTGGGCAAGGGCCGCGACGAAGAAACCGCGCTGCCGCACTGATTCGGCGGCATGGCGGGGCCGGCTGGGGTGGGGGAATGCCCGCCCTGCCGGTGCGGGTAAGGTGGGTGCATTACAATGACCCGCGACAACAAAGACATTGGCGACACCCCCTCCCGCGACATTCCCCTGCACCATGGCCTACAAGACGATCGAAGACACCATCGGCAATACGCCGCTGGTCAGACTCCAGCGCATCCCCGGCGCCGCCATCGAGGCGCGCGGCAATGTGATTCTCGGCAAGCTCGAAGGCAATAACCCGGCCGGTTCCGTCAAGGACCGTCCCGCGCTGTCGATGATCCGTGGTGCCGAGGCGCGCGGCCGCATCAAGCCGGGCGACACGCTGATCGAGGCGACCTCGGGCAATACCGGCATCGCGCTGGCCATGGCTGCGGCCATCCGCGGCTACCGCATGGTGTTGATCATGCCGGAGGACCTGAGCCTCGAGCGCCGGCAGAGCATGTCGGCCTATGGCGCGGAGATCATCCTCACGCCGGTCAAGGGCGGCATGGAGTACGCGCGTGACCTCGCCGAAGCCATGGAGCGCGAAGGCAAGGGTGTGATCCTCGACCAGTTCGCCAATCCGGACAATCCGCTGGCGCACTACGAGACCACGGGCCCGGAACTCTGGGCGGAAACCGAGGGCCGTATCACGCACTTTGTGTCCGCCATGGGCACCACGGGCACGATTACCGGCGTCTCGCGCTTCCTCAAGGAAAAGAACCCGGCGATTCAGATCGTCGGCGCGCAGCCGGCCGAAGGCTCGCGCATCCCCGGCATCCGCAAGTGGCCGGAAGCCTATCTGCCGAAGATCTACGATCCGAAGTACGTAGACCGCCAGGAGCCGGTGTCGCAGGCCGACGCCGAGCACATGGCCCGCCGCATGGCGCGCGAGGAAGGCATCTTCTGCGGCATTTCCGCCGCCGGCGCGCTGTGCGTGGCGCTGCGCGTGGCCGAGGAAGTGGAAAACGCGACGATCGTGTTCGTGGTCTGCGACCGTGGTGACCGCTACCTGTCGACCGGYGTATTCCCGGCCTGATCGGTCCCGCGTTTCTCGTACGAGTAAAGGCCCCGCGCGTTTGCCGGGGCCTTTTTCTATCTAGCGCAAGTTCAGCGCGAAGTCGTCGAGCTGGGTGATGCAGGTGTTCCAGCCGTCGAAGAAGCCCAGCTTCTCGTGCTGGTCCCGCGTTTCGTCATCGGGGTGCATCACCGTGGCGGTGTAGCGGCTGCCCGTGCCTTCGTCGGCCATGGTGATGATGGCCGTGAAGCCGAGCCACGGCTTGGCCGGACGCCAGCCGCCCGTCAGCATCGACGTCATGACAAGGCGCGATTGCGGCACCACTTCGAGAAAGCTGCCAGGGTTGTCGCTCACGCCACCGTCGGGGCCGCGCATGATGGTATGGAAGGCGCCGCCGGGCTGGAGGTCGAAGGCCAGCACCTCGGTCGTCCAGGGCTTGGGGCACCACCATTCCTTGAGCAATGCCGGATCCGACCAGGCGCGCCACAGTGCCGAGCGCGGCGCGCGCAGCACGCGGGAGATGACGAGGTCGCGGGATTCAGCGTTGTCGGCTGGGCTGTTTGACATGGGCTTGCTCCTCCTGATGTAGACGTTCGACGAATTGGGCCATGCGATCGGACCTGGCCTCCCAGACGGCGCGCTGCTCGGCGATCCACTGCTCAGCCTGCGAGAGCCGCTCCGGCAACAACTCACACGTGCGGGTGCGCCCGAGCTTGTGCGTGCGGATCAGGCCGCTACGCTCGAGCACGGTCAGGTGCTTCATGAACGACGGCAGCGCCATGTCGAATGGCGCCGCCAGCGTGGACACCGACTGCGCGCCGCCGCCCAGTGCGCTGACAATCGCACAGCGGGTGGGGTCGGCGAGCGCGTGAAATACCTCGCTGACTGTCGCTTGATAGTTAGCCATATGGGTAACTATAGGCCAAAAGAAAATCCCCGGCAAGACAGAGCCTGGACGGGGATTTGGGGTCGGCGAATGGGGGGTGGCGATCAGCCCATCGCCGCTTTGACTGCCTCGCCGAGTTGGTACACCGCCAGCGCGTAGAAAAAGCTGCGGTTGTAGCGCGTGAGCACGTAGAAATTGCGCAGGCCGATCAGGTACTCGGTGGGCTGGTCCGGCGTGGGCAAGTCCACCACCAGCACGCCGGTCTCGCCTTCGCGCTGGAGGTCGATCGGCTCGTCCACGCGCAACCCGGCGCGGGTGAGCTGGTTCAGCGTGCGCGTGGGCCACGGCTCGCCGTCTGCCGCAGCCACGGCAATGCCCCGGCTGCCTTCGTCGCCGGCAATGCGCCAGATCACGGGCCGGCCCTGTTCCCAGCCGTGCAGCTGCAGGAAGCGGCCCACGCTACCAATGGCATCGACGGCGCTGTTGCGCAGGTCGACGTGCCCGTCCTTGTCATAGTCGATCGCGTACTCGCGCAGGCTGGTCGGCATGAACTGCGGAATGCCCACCGCGCCCGCGTACGAGCCGAGTACCGAATAGACATCGGTGCGGGTCTCGCGGCACCAGAGCAGGTAGTCCGCCAACTGCTCGCGGAACAGCCGGGTGCGTGCGTCGCGGTTCGGGGTGTCCGGATAGTCGAAGGCCAGCGTGGAGAGCGAATCCAGCACGCGGAACGTGCCCATATCGCGCCCGTAGATGGTTTCCACGCCGATGATGCCGACGATGACCGACGCCGGCACGCCGAATTCGGCCTCGGCGCGGCGCAGCGTGTCGCGGTTTTCCTGCCAGAAGCGCACGCCGGCGTTGATGCGGATCGGCTCGATAAAGCGCGAGCGGTACGTCCGCCAGCTCTTCCGGCCCGGCGTGCTCGGCGGCATGATCAGCCGCGACACCGTGGCCGAATACACGGCCTGACTGAAATACGTGTCCAGCTCCGCGCGCGGGAAGCCGTGGCGGGCCACCATGTCGTCGATGAACGCACGGGTTTGCGGATGATTTCGATAGCGGCCCGGTTCGATTTCTTCTTCCCGGACGGCCACGCGACGCTTGCCGGCAGCCATCAGTCGAGGAGAAACGCCGCACAGGCCCAATGCGGCAGCGGTGAGTGCGGCGCCCAGCAGCGGGCGGCGCATGGAGCGCTGTTTGTCGGTCATGTTGTCCTTTGCAAGTCGCACCGAGTATAGCGGATGCCTCCCGGCGCCAGCGACCCCGCCGGCCCACGGATGATGTGGCACGTCATGTGCTAACGTATCGATTGGAGACAAACTTGACCCGGAAACGACAATGCCAACGGGCTATTACACACATCCCGCATTCCAGCTGCACGAGATGGGACATTTCCATCCGGAATGCCCGGAACGGCTGCAGGCGATCGAGGATCACCTGATCTCGCACGGGCTGGACGGGCTGCTGGACCGCCGCGACGCGCCGGCCGCCACCGAGGAGCAGATCGAGCGCGTGCACCGGCCCGACTACGTCTCCCAGCTGGCGTCCGTGAGCCCCGCGAGCGGCTACCACGCGATCGATCCCGATACCACGATGAACCGCCACACGCTGACCGCCGCCACGCACGCGGCCGGCGCCGCCGTGGCCGCCACCGACGCCGTGATGGCCGGCGAACTGGAAAACGCGTTTTGCTGCGTGCGCCCGCCGGGCCACCACGCCGAGCCGGACCGCGCCATGGGCTTCTGCTTCTATAACAACGTGGCGATTGCCGCCCGTCACGCGCTGGTCGCGCATGGTCTGGAGCGCGTGGCCGTGATCGATTTCGATGTCCACCACGGCAACGGCACCGAGGCGGCATTCCGCAACGACCCCCAGGTGCTGATGTGCAGCTTCTTCCAGCACCCGTTCTATCCGTATAGCGGCACGGAGCACATTGCGCCGAACATGTCGAATATCCCGCTGCCCGCCTATACCAACGGCATGGCCGTGCGCGAGGTGGTGGAGACGATCTGGCTGCCACGCCTGAACGAGTTCCGGCCCCAGATGCTGTTCATCTCGGCCGGTTTCGATGCCCACCGTGAGGACGACCTCGGCCAGATGGGCCTGGTCGAGCAGGACTACGCCTGGATGACCGAACGGCTGATGGAAGTGGCGCGCGTGCACGCCAAGGGCCGCATCGTGAGCTGCCTGGAGGGGGGCTACAACCTCAGCGCGCTGGGGCGGAGCGTGCTCGCGCACCTGAAGGTGATGATGGAAGGGTGAATACGCTCAAAGATCATCGATGCAAGTGACCCGTAATTCGCAAAAATGCGATTGACGGTGCTTCTATATGCTCCCAGCGCATAAGGCGATCGAAAAAATCTCGTTTGAGGTATGAAGCGGATCGCATAAAATGCGAGCTTCAGAAAAATAATGCGCGGCAACAACGCTGGAGACCCCACGCTGTTGCCGTTTTCTTTTCTCTTTCCATGATCGAACTGCAAGGACTCTCGCAGCGATTCCCCGGCGGGTCGGGGGAAGTGCATGCGCTGCGCGATGTCAGCCTCTCCATCGCGCCCGGTGAAGTCTTCGGCATCATCGGCCGAAGCGGGGCCGGCAAGAGCACGCTGGTGCGTGCCATCAATCTGCTGAACCGGCCCAGCGCCGGCCGGGTGATCGTCGACGGCCACGATTTGACTGCGATGGATGCCAGCCGCCTGCGCGCGGCGCGCCGCGAAATCGGCATGATCTTCCAGCATTTCAACCTGCTGTCGTCGCGCACGGTCTATGACAACGTGGCGCTGCCGCTGGAGCTGGCCGGCAAGACCAAGGCCGAGATTGCCGCGACGGTGCTGCCGCTGCTGGACCTCGTGGGTCTGTCGGCGCTGCGCGACCGCCATCCCGCGCAGATCAGCGGCGGGCAGAAGCAGCGCGTGGGCATTGCGCGCGCGCTGGCCAGCAAGCCGAAGGTGCTGCTGTCCGACGAAGCCACCTCCGCGCTGGATCCCGAGACCACGCGCTCGATCCTCGACCTGCTCAAGCAGATCAATCGCGAGCTGGGCCTGACCATCGTCATGATCACGCACCAGATGGAGGTCATCAAGCAGGTCTGCGACCGCGTGGCCGTGCTCGAGGCCGGTCAGGTGGTGGAAAGCGGCCGTGTGATCGACGTCTTCCTGCGCCCGCAGCACGAGGTCACGCGCGCGATGATCGGCGACGTGATTGCCCAGGAACTGCCGGCCAGCGTGCTCAAGCGCGTGGAAAGCCGGCTCGGCAACGGCCGCGACCACGTCTACCGGCTGGCCTTCACGGGCGAGAACGTCGACCAGCCGGTGCTGGCCCAGGCGATCCGCCAGCACGGACTGGACTTCAACATCCTGCACGGCCATATCGACGAGATCCAGGGGCAGGCGTTCGGCTCGCTGGCGATCATGGCCACGGGCGAGCCGGCCGCGGTGCGCGCGGCGATGGAGTATTTGCAGACGCAGGGCGTCGTGGTGGAGGAGATCGAACATGTGGTCTGAAATGTTTGACCTGTTCCTGGCGTCGTTCGGCGAGACACTGTTGATGGTGTCGATCTCGGGCGTGGTGGGCGCGCTGTTCGGCGTGCCGCTGGGCGTGCTGCTGCACCTGACCAACCGGGGCGGCGTGCTGTCGCATCCGCTGTTCAACCGCTCCATCGGCGTGGTCGTGAACGCGGTGCGGTCGATACCGTTCATCATCCTGCTGGTGGTGGTGATCCCGTTCACGCGCTTTATCGTCGGTTCGTCGATCGGCACGACGGCGGCTGTGGTGCCGCTGACGATCGCGGCGGTGCCGTTCATCGCCCGGCTGGTCGAGGCGGCGCTGCGCGAGGTGGACAAGGGCCTGGTGGAAGCCGCGCAATCGATGGGTGCCACCACGCGCCAGATCGTCTGGAAGGTGCTGCTGCCCGAGGCGATGCCCGGCATCGTGGCCGGCCTGACCATCACCTTCGTGAGCCTGGTCGGCTATTCGGCCATGGCCGGCGCCATCGGCGGCGGCGGGCTGGGCGACCTGGGCATCCGCTACGGCTACCAGCGCTATATCACCGAGGTCATGGTCGCCGTGGTGGTGATCCTGATCGTCTTCGTACAGGCCGTGCAGAGCTTTGGCGACTGGCTCGTGCGCCGCATCAGCCATCGCTGATGGGTTTCAATTCGCAGGGAAACTAGGGGTAAATCAAAAATGCAACGTCGTAATTTGCTGAAGACTGCCGCAGCGGTGGCGCTGGGCCTGGCCGTTTCCACGGGCGCGCTGGCGCAGGAAAAGCCGATCAAGGTTGGCGTGACGGGCGGCCCGCACGCGCAGATCATGGAGCAGGTGAAGAAGGTGGCGGCCAAGGACGGCCTGAAYATCCAGSTGGTGGAGTTCAGYGACTACRTCCAGCCGAAYGCCGCGCTGGCCGCTGGCGACCTSGACGCCAACAGCTACCAGCAYCTGCCGTACCTGGAAGCSCAGATCAAGGATCGCGGCTACAAGTTCACGCACGTGGGCTTCACGGTCACGTTCCCGATGGGTGTGTACTCGAAGAAGGTGAAGTCGCTGGACCAGATCAAGCAGGGCGCCCGCGTGGGCGTGCCGAACGATCCGACCAACGGCGGTCGCGGCCTGTTGCTGCTGCAGGCCAAGGGCCTGATCAAGCTGCGTCCGGACGCCGGTCTGAAGGCCACGCCGCTGGACATCGTGGAAAATCCGAAGAAGATCAAGATCGTCGAACTCGACGCTGCCCAGCTGCCGCGCTCGCTCGACGACCTGGACGCCGCCGCGATCAACGGCAACTATGCCGAGTCCGCCGGCCTGTCCCCCACGCGTGATGCAATCGCCACAGAAGGCCCGAAGGGTCCGTACGCGAACCTGATCGCCATCCGCGCGGCGGACAAGGACAAGCCGTGGGTGGCCAAGCTGGTGAAGGCCTACCACTCGGCCGAGGTGAAGCAGTACATCGCCAACACCTACAAGGAGTCGGTGATCACCGCCTGGTAATCATCAATCGGGCGCCGGTCCGGGACGATTTTCGAGGAAATCGTCCAAACCCTGTGCACGCGGGGCATCCTGCGGCACAATGGACGCAGATTTCTTCAGTTGCCGGGCTAGCCCCGGCAATTCTTTGTCTATAAAATAGTACGATCGTTCGAAAAACTAAAGCTGCGCCACCCCGGTGGTTATAATGGCGAGCGATTCAAATCTTTGGACTATCAGCTATCAGTGGAGTGAGCGCATGAAAGTACTCGTCGCAGTCAAGCGGGTGGTGGACTACAACGTCAAGGTCCGCGTGAAGTCGGATGGCTCGGGCGTCGACCTGGCCAACGTCAAAATGAGCATGAACCCGTTCGACGAAATCGCCGTGGAAGAGGCCGTGCGCCTGAAAGAAGCTGGCGTCGTCACCGAAGTGATCGCCGTGTCGTGCGGCGTCACGCAATGCCAGGAGACCCTGCGCACCGCGATGGCCATCGGCGCCGATCGCGGCATCCTGGTGGAATCGAACGAAGACCTGCAGCCGCTGGCCGTGGCCAAGCTGATCAAGGCACTGATCGACAAGGAACAGCCGCAACTGGTGATCCTGGGCAAGCAGGCCATCGACGATGACTCGAACCAGACCGGCCAGATGGTGGCCGCGCTGGCCGGCCTGCCGCAAGCCACGTTCGCCTCGAAGGTGGTGGTGGCGGATGGCAAGGCATCGGTGACCCGTGAAGTGGATGGCGGTCTGGAAACGCTGTCGGTCAAGCTGCCGGCCGTGGTGACCACGGACCTGCGCCTGAACGAGCCGCGCTACGTGACGCTGCCGAACATCATGAAGGCCAAGAAGAAGCCGCTGGAAACCGTGAAGCCCGAAGACCTCGGTGTGGATGTGGCCCCGCGTCTTTCGACCGTGAAGGTCGTGGAGCCGGCCAAGCGCAGCGCAGGCGTGATGGTGCCCGATGTGGCCACGCTGGTGCAAAAGCTGAAGTCTGAAGCCAAGGTTATCTGAGCGCGGGGAGAGAAAACATGACTGCACTCGTCATTGCTGAACACGACAATCAATCGATCAAGGCCGCCACGCTGAACACCGTGACGGCTGCCGCCCAGTGCGGTGGCGACGTCCACGTGCTGGTAGCCGGCGCCAATGCCAAGGCTGCCGCCGATGCCGCTGCCAAGATCGCCGGTGTGACCAAGGTCCTGCTGGCCGATGCCGCCTATTTCGGCGACGGCCTGGCCGAGAACGTGGCCGAGCAGGCCCTGGCCATCGCCAACGACTACAGCCATATCCTGGCGCCGGCAACGCCCTACGGCAAGAACATCCTGCCGCGCGTGGCCGCCCGCCTGGACGTGGCCCAGATCTCGGAAATCTCCAAGGTCGACGCACCGGATACCTTCGAGCGCCCGATCTACGCTGGTAACGCCATTGCCACCGTGAAGTCGGCCGACAAGATCAAGGTCATCACGGTGCGCGGCACGGCGTTCGACGCGGCTGCCGCCGAAGGTGGCTCGGCTGCTGTCGAGACCCTGCCGGCCGTGGCCGACCTGGGCATCTCGCAATTCGTCTCGCGCGAAGTGGCCAAGAGCGACCGTCCGGAACTGACCGCTGCCAAGATCATCGTTTCCGGTGGCCGTGGCGTGGGTTCGGGCGAGAACTACACCAAGGTGCTGACGCCGCTGGCCGACAAGCTGGGCGCCGCGCTGGGCGCCTCGCGCGCGGCCGTGGATGCCGGCTTCGTGCCGAACGACTATCAGGTCGGCCAGACCGGCAAGATCGTCGCGCCGCAGCTGTACATCGCGGTCGGTATTTCGGGCGCGATCCAGCATTTGGCCGGCATGAAGGACTCCAAGGTGATCGTCGCGATCAACAAGGACGCCGAAGCCCCGATCTTCTCGGTGGCGGACTATGGCCTGGTGGGCGACCTGAACACCGTGGTGCCTGAGCTGGTGGCAGCACTGGGCTGAGGTCTGGCCCCGCGCCGGCCCCCGTACTGTCTGGTACGGGCGCCGGCGCCACAACAAGAAGAATGAAGCCGTTCCGGGAGCGTCCCGCGAGCGGCTTTTTTACAAGATCCAGGAGACTTCGATGACCTATCGCGCACCGCTCAAGGACATGCTGTTCGTCATGAACGAACTGGCGGACCTGAACGCCGTCAGCCAGATGCCGGGCTATGAGGAAGCCACCCCGGACACGGCGCAGGCCGTGCTTGAGGAAGCGGCCCGGTTCAACGAGGAAGTGGTGGCCCCGCTGAACCGCGCGGGCGATCTCGACCCCAGCAGCTGGAAGGACGGCGTGGTCACCACCACGCCCGGGTTCCGCGACGCGTTCCGCCAGTTCGGCGAGGGCGGCTGGCAGGGCGTGCTGCATCCGAGCGATTTTGGCGGCCAGGGCTTGCCCAAGCTCGTCGGCACGCCGTGCATCGAGATGCTGAACAGCGCCAACCTGTCGTTCGCGCTGTGCCCGCTGCTGACCGATGGCGCCATCGAAGCCCTGCTGACTGCCGGCACCGACGAACAGAAGACGGTCATCCTGCCCAAGCTGATTGCGGGCGAATGGACCGGCACGATGAACCTGACCGAGCCGCAGGCCGGCTCGGACCTGGCCGCCGTGCGCACGCGCGCCGAGCCGCAGGGCGACGGCACGTTCAAGCTGTTCGGCACCAAGATTTTCATCACGTACGGCGAGCACGACATGGCGAAGAACATCGTCCATCTGGTGCTGGCCCGCACGCCGACCGCGCCCGAGGGCGTCAAGGGCATCTCGCTGTTCGTCGTGCCGAAGTTCCTGGTCAACCCGGACGGCACGACCGGTGCGCGCAACGACGTGCACTGCGTGTCGATCGAGCACAAGCTCGGCATCAAGGCCAGCCCGACGGCGGTGCTCCAGTTCGGCGATCACGGCGGCGCCGTCGGCACGCTGGTGGGCGAGGAGAATCGCGGCCTCGAATACATGTTCATCATGATGAATGCGGCGCGCTTCGCGGTGGGCATGCAGGGCATCGCGGTGTCCGAGCGCGCCTACCAGCACGCCGTGGCCTATGCGCGGGAGCGCGTGCAGAGCCGGCCGGTCGATGGCTCGGCGCGCGAGGCCGTGACGATCATCCATCACCCCGACGTCAAGCGCATGCTGATGACGATGCGCGCACTGATCGAAGGCGCACGTGCCGTGGCCTACGTGGCCGCCGCGGCCAGCGATGCCGCCCACCAGCATCCGGACGAGGCGACGCGCCGCGAAAACCAGGCGTTCTACGAGTTCATGGTGCCCGTGATCAAGGGCTGGAGCACCGAGCTGTCGATCGACGTGACCAGCCTCGGCGTGCAGGTGCACGGCGGCATGGGCTTCATCGAGGAAACCGGCGCGGCCCAGTACTACCGCGACGCGCGGATCCTGCCGATCTACGAGGGCACCACGGCCATCCAGGCCAATGACCTCGTCGGCCGCAAGACCGTGCGCGATGGCGGTGCCGTGGCGCGCGCGATCTGCGCGAAGATCGCCGAGACCGAGGCCGCGCTCGGCCAGCACAGCTGCGCCTCGTTCCAGGCGGTGCAGGGCCAGTTGAAGCGGGGTCGCGAGGCGCTCGAGGCCGTGGTGGGCTTCGTCGTGGAGAACGCCAAGGGCGATCCGAACGCGGTGTTCGCGGGCAGCGTGCCGTACCTGAAGCTGTGCGGCATCGTGTTCTCGGGCTGGCAACTGGGCCGCGCGATGCTGGCGGCGGATGCCAAGCGTAGCGAAGACCCGGCGTTTTATGATGCCAAGATCGCCACGGCGCATTTCTTCGGCGAGCACATCCTGTCGCAGGCGTCGTCGCTGCGCGACGCCATCGTGGCCGGCGCCGAGCCGGTCAAGGCGATGTCGGTGGACCAGTTCTGACGCGCAACTTGCGTTGGGGATGAAAAAAGGCGACCCGAAGGTCGCCTTTTTTTCGTCGAAGTCCGAGATCAGGAACGATCAGGCCGGCACCGGACGCGGCACGCCGTGCGTGCGCGCGGGCTGGCGGTAGCGGTCCACCGACAGGTCGTCGGCGCGAATCGCTGGCTGCGTGCCCGAGACCAGGTCGGACAGCAGCTTGCCCGAGCCGCAGGCCATGGTCCAGCCGAGCGTGCCGTGGCCGGTGTTGAGCCACAGGCCGCGAATCCCGGCGGGGCCGACCACGGGCGTGCCGTCCGGCGTCATCGGACGCAGGCCAGTCCAGAACGTGGCGCGGCTGACATCGCCGGCGCCGGGGAACAGGTCCGTCACCACGTGTTCGAGCGTGCGGCGCTTGGCCGGATCGAGCGAACGGTCGTAGCCGACGATCTGCGCCATGCCGCCCACGCGGATGCGGTCGTCGAAGCGCGTAATCGCCACCTTGTAGGTCTCGTCGAGCACCGTGGATACCGGGCTGCGCGCGGCATCGGTCATCGGCACCGTGATCGAGAAGCCCTTGAGCGGGTACACCGGCAGGTTCGACAGCCCCGGCAGCACATTGCGGACGAACGGCGTGGACCAGCTCCCGAGCGCCACCACCACGGCCTCGGCATACATCGGCTGGCCGCCAACCACGGCACCGGTCACGGCATCGCCCTGGGTCATCAGGCCGTCGATCGAGCGGTTGTAGAGGAACTGCACGCCGAGCGATTCGGCCATGGCTGCCAGCCGTTGGGTAAACAGCTGGCAATCCCCGGTTTCATCGTTCGGCAGGCGCAGGCCGCCGGCCAGCTTGTGGCCTGCGGCGGCCAGCGCCGGTTCGCTCGCGCCGAGTTCCTCGCGCGAAAGCAATTGATAGGGCACGCCCGCTTCCTCGAGCACGGCGATGTCGCGCGCGGCGGCTTCGAGCTGCGCGTCCGTGCGAAACACCTGGAGCGTGCCTTGCTGGCGGCCTTCGTAGGCAATACCGGTCTCGGCCCGCAGCGTGCGGATGCAATCGCGGCTGTACTCGGCCAGTCGCACCATGCGTTCCTTGTTCACGGCATAGCGTGCCGGCGTGCAATTGCGCAGCATCTGCCACATCCACTGGAGCTGGAACAGCGTGCCGTCAGGCTTGATGCTCAGCGGCGCGTGCTCCTGGAACATCCACTTGATGGCCTTGAGCGGCACGCCCGGCGCGGCCCACGGCGACGCGTAGCCCGGCGAGATCTGGCCGGCGTTGGCAAAGCTGGTGCCGAGCGCGGGCGCGGACTCGCGATCCACGACGGTCACTTCATGACCGGCACGGGCCAGGTACCACGCGCTGGTCACGCCAATAACGCCACTGCCAAGCACTAGAACACGCATCTCGATGACTCCGGACCTGCGAAAGAATGGAATAGAAGGATTCGTATCTATATTATTGACTTCAAAGCAGTGTTAGTTACCGATTAAATTAGAAAAACAGGAAAAAGTCATGAGAACGACACGTCAGCCGGTACGCGGCCTCGATCGGCTGGATCGGAAGATTCTCACGGTGCTCCAGGACGACGGGCGGGTGTCGATGAAAGACCTGGCGGAGCGGGTGGGGCTGACCATCACGCCCTGCATCGAGCGCGTGAAGCGGCTGGAGCGCGACGGTGTCATCATGGGCTACTACGCCCGGCTGAATCCGGGGCTGCTCGGCAGTGCGCTGCTGGTATTCGTGGAGATTTCGCTGGGCAACAAATCGGGCAATATGTTCGAGCAGTTCCGGCGCGAGGTGCTGCGGATTCCCGAGGTGCTGGAATGTCACCTCGTCTCGGGCGACTTCGACTACCTGATCAAGGCGCGGATTCGCGAGATCAGCGAGTACCGCCGTCTGCTCGGCGACATTCTGTTGCAGTTGCCGGGCGCAGCCCAATCTAAAAGCTACGTGGTGATGGAAGAAATCAAGGAGACATTGGCCATCTCGGTGGAAGAGCGCGAGTAAGGCCGTTCGATGCAAGATGGGTGACGATCACGACTTCGGCGGTGACGGGGAGGGCGAGGGCGCCCGCCGTCCGCCCGTGGCCCGCAAGGGGCGCGGCGCCGTCAGCAACCTCCAGGGACGCTTCGAGCGCGACCAGCGCGAGGCGTTCGACGACGGCTGGGCGCCGGCCGACGACGACCCGGCCCCCGCCGATGACGCGCTGCCGCCCAAGCTCGTCACCCAGGTCACGCTCGAGCAGGCCCGCTCGATCCTGTCGCGCAACGCCTCGCCCGACATCCCGTTCGATGTCTCGCTCAATCCTTACCGGGGCTGCGAGCACGGCTGCATCTACTGCTTCGCCCGGCCGACGCACGCCTATCTGGACCTGTCACCGGGGCTCGATTTCGAGACGAAGCTTTATGCCAAGACCAATGCGGCCGAGCGCCTGCGCGAAGAATTGTCCAAGCCGTCGTATCGGTGCGAGACCATCGCGCTGGGCGTGAACACCGACGCCTACCAGCCCATCGAGCGCGAGCAGCGCATCACGCGCAGCCTGCTGGAGGTATTGCACGAGACCGACCACCCGGTGGCGCTGATCACGAAGTCGTCACTGATCGAACGGGATATCGACCTGCTGGCGCCCATGGCCGCCAAGCGGCTCGCGGTGGGGGCTGTGACGATCACGACACTCGACACCGGCATCGCCCGCACGCTGGAACCGCGCGCAGCCACGCCGGCGCGGCGGCTGCGCACGATTCGTGAACTGACCGATGCGGGGATTCCGGTAGGGGTGAGCGTGGCGCCGATTATCCCGTTCGTCACCGAACCGGACCTCGAGCGCGTGCTGGAAGCCGCCCGGGAGGCCGGGGCGGTCTACGCCAACTACATCGTGCTGCGTCTGCCGTGGGAGGTGAGTCCGCTGTTCCAGGAGTGGCTCGAAGCGCATTTCCCGGATCGTGCCGAGCGGGTCATGAACCGCGTGCGCGAGATGCGGGGCGGCAAGGATTACGATGCCGACTTCGCCTCGCGCATGCGCGGCACGGGGATTTGGGCCGATCTGATGCGTCAGCGGTTCTACAAGACCGCCGAGCGGCTAGGCTTCCGTTACAACCGGTTCGAACTCGATACGTCGCGCTTCAGGCCCCCGCCCAGGCCGACCCGGCCCAACGGGCGTCCGCGCGGTACCGACGACCGGCAGGGTTCGCTGTTCTGAGGCGCCGCCTGCTGATCCTCGATCATGCGGCAGGCCAGCTCCAGCGCGGCCTTCGCACTGGTCGTCGGCAGGCCCGACGACAGGGCCAGCCTGACTGCGATAGCAGCCAGGCGTCCTTCTTCATACGTGGGATGTTCCATCGGGCACTCCTTTGCATCGTCCCGCCATGGCGGGCCATGCTCCATTCCGTGCGTACTCGGACTTACCAGTATGGGTGATTTGCAGAAGCGCGTTTGACCAATGTCATCCCATTGTCAGGTTGCAGCGAAAGTGCGCGCTGACTATTGGGAAAGCGCCTTGGCCGCCTCCACCTGCGACTCGAAGAACGTCTGGAAGCTGATGGCGAGCCCGGCCATGAGCAGGCCGGTGCCGATCAGGAGCGACAGGATGACCAGGATCACCACGGGCCAGCCGGAGCGCGTGGGCGTGTCGTGTGCGTTATAGCGCGCATCCCAGCGGTCGTCGGGGCGTAGCCCGAACACGATGGCGGTCAGGAATGCCGCAATCACCGAGGTGCCGCCCGCCACCGCGAACGTCCAGTTCAACGCGGTGGACCCGGCGCCCGTCACCAGCGACGCAATTCCGATCGCCCCCGCCAGCGTGGCCAGCAGGTGTGCCCAGCCGAACTTGTCGCCGAAGCCCTTCAGATAGAAGCGATGTGCTCCCAGGCTGCCGAACAGGAAGGCCAGGGCGACGGTGATCAGCTTGGACTTGCCCCGGGCCGGGCGACGCGCATCGGCGCCGAGGGCAGGGGCTTGGCTTGCGGTGGTAGGCATTGTGGAGGCGATGTGGCAGGCACGGAGGCTGACAATCGTCACATTGTACGTGGAGGCTGCGCCCGGTGAGGATATCGGGACAAGACCGGAGTGGCCGGAGCCGGACCAGTGGGTGCCGGGCAGAGGCAGGTCAGTTCGATTGCCGTCTGCGCAACAACGGCACGCTGCGAGGGCGCCGGGGTTGAACCCCGTCTGGAATCGCCGACTGCACCGGGCGGCAGCCTGTGCGGGCACGAGGCCCGCACATCTTGAAAGACCAAGCAAAACGGCCGGAGTTCCGGCCGTTCGAGAAAGGGGAGAAGGGGAGAGGCGCGGGACTCAGCGCCCGCCATCGCGGCTGCGCGCCTGCCAGCCCGGGCCCATGCCGGATGGACGCATGTCGTTGCTGCGCCCCGGGTTATCATTCACGCTGCTGCGGTCGGACGTCTGCCGTACCGGACGATCCTCGTCGCGGCCCGGCGCACCGGGCGGGCGCCCGCTCAGGCGGTCGTCATTGCGCGCCCGCTGCTCCATGCGTTCGATCTGTGCCCGCACATGATCCCGGCTTTCGGCACGTACGCTCGCCATTTCCCATCCGCCGGCAACGCGGTTGACGCGCGCCGACTGTTCGGCCCGGGCGGTGTGCCAGAAGGCAACTTGCGCGTGGCTGGCGGCAATACTGCCGATCAGGCCCGAGAGGGCCAAGGTACCAGCCACCAGGAGACGCAGGTGGGGGCGGGTAAGCATGCGAGATCCCAAGATCCTTAGCAGGGAAAGAGTCAGGAAGATGGGTTCATGGTACGCAGGCGCCGTGTGACCGCCTATGCCAATCCCGTTACCCGTGTAACCGATTGTTTCGACATTTTTGCCAGCTTTATAACGTCGCGCCGGTGGCGGGGTTTGCGCGGGATTCGCGGTTTACGCGACGGTGCCTGCAGGCCATGTTGCGCCAACGGCGCACCGGTGGCCGCGCCCGGCGCGAATTGCGCGCTAAGTGTTTGTTTGGCATTGGGAACTGGGCTATACTCTTGCGTTTCGTGTTCGCACACCCCCGTTTTTTCGAGGAATAACCCCATGGTCGTAATCCGTCTGGCTCGCGGCGGCAGCAAGAAGCGCCCCTTCTTCAATATCGTTGCCGCTGACTCGCGCAACCGTCGCGATGGCCGTTTCATCGAGCGCGTTGGTTTCTACAACCCGCTCGCCTCCGGCAAGGAAGAAACCCTGCGCCTGGTGCAAGACCGCCTGACGTACTGGCAAGGCGTTGGCGCCCAGCTGTCGCCGACGGTTGCCCGTCTGGTCAAGCAAGCCGCCAAGGCCGCTGCCTGATTGCCGCCAAGGCGCGCGGCCCGTTGTGGCG
This sequence comes from Cupriavidus sp. 10L43_2, assembly GCF_056395265.1. Classification (NCBI taxonomy): domain Bacteria; kingdom Pseudomonadati; phylum Pseudomonadota; class Betaproteobacteria; order Burkholderiales; family Burkholderiaceae; genus Cupriavidus; species Cupriavidus sp. 10L43_2. Next base: position 23,131 of record NZ_JBFTJE010000029.1, on the reverse strand, counting down.
CGTGCCTGACGCATCGGACGCATCGTCTCAGTGACTGGCAACGCCCCCGGCCGCAAGCCGTTAAATCGGCAAGGTACCGCGGCGCAGGCCGAGGTATCGGGCCAGCCGCCCAAGCCCCGCAAGCTGCCCGCAGCGCTGCTGTTCACCGACAGCCTGCCCGACGATCTCGTCGAAGTGGGCTATGTGGGCGCCGCCTATGGCATCCGTGGCTGGATCAAGGTCCAGCCGCACGCGGACGACGCCTCCGCATTGCTCCACGCCCGCCGCTGGTGGCTGCTTCGTGCGCCGCAGGCCGGCGTGGTGGTGGCGCCGGCACAGCCGGACGAGGCGCTCTGCGTCAAGATTGCCCAGTCGCGCGAGCATAGCGGCACCGTGGTGGCCCAGGCCACCGGCGTAGCGGAACGCAATGTTGCCGAAGCCCTGAAAGGGCGTCGCGTCTGGATCCGGCGCGCGGATTTTCCGCCGCCGGAAGAGAATGAGTTTTACTGGGTCGACCTGATCGGTTGCGCCGTGCTCAACGAACAGGGCGAAACCCTGGGCGAGGTATCCGGCCTGATCGACAATGGTGCCCACCAGATCCTCCAGGTGGCGTACACGCTGCCGGATGGCAAGCCCGGCGAGCGGCTGGTGCCGTTCGTGGACGCGTTCCTGCGCACGGTGGATACCACCACCCGGCGCATCGTGGTGGACTGGGGGCTCGACTACTGAAGTACCGAAGCACACCAAGGGGCCGCGGATGCAGTTCGATGTAATCACGCTGTTTCCCGAGATGTTTCGGGCGCTGACCGACTGGGGCATTACCAGCCGGGCGGCCAAGCAGCAGCGTTACGCGCTGCGCACCTGGAATCCGCGCGACTTTACGGTCGACAATTACCGCACCATCGACGACCGGCCTTACGGCGGTGGTCCTGGCATGGTGATGCTGGCCAAGCCGCTGGACGACGCGATCGACGCGGCGGCCGCGGCGCAGGCGGAAGCCGGTGTGGCAGTCCCGCATGTGGTGCTGATGTCGCCGCAGGGCGCCCCGCTCACGCATGAGAAGGTGATGTCGCTGTCGCAGCGGCCTGGCCTGGTGCTGTTGTGCGGTCGCTACGAGGCGATCGATCAGCGATTGATCGAGCGTCGCGTGGACGAGGAAATCAGCCTCGGCGATTTCGTGCTGTCCGGCGGTGAACTGCCGGCCATGGCGCTGATCGACGCGGTGGTGCGGCATCTGCCCGGCGTGCTGGGCGATGCGCAGTCGGCCGTGCAGGACAGTTTCGTCAACGGCCTGCTCGATTGTCCGCACTACACGCGGCCGGAAGAATATGAAGGTGTGCGGGTGCCCGATATCTTGCTCGGGGGCCATCATGCCGAGATCGAGAAATGGCGGCGCCAGCAGGCGCTGGCCAACACCGCGCGCAAGCGTCCCGATTTGATCGAGGCGGCGCGTGGTCAAGGGTTGTTGTCCAAGGCCGATGAGAAATTTCTGTCGGAGTGGACGGCGAAAGCAGGGCGGGAGTTCGCTCCCGCCAAATGAAAACCCCATCCTCTGCCGGGGCCCGGGACAAGTCCTGGGGCATACAACGCTGGCATGATGGTAATGGAGAAAAAACGATGAACATCATCGAGCAAATCGAGCAGGAAGAGATTGCGCGCCTGACCGCGAACAAGACCATTCCCGCGTTCGCCCCGGGTGACACCGTGATCGTCAACGTGAACGTCGTGGAAGGCACCCGCAAGCGCGTGCAGGCCTACGAAGGCGTCGTGATCGCCAAGCGTAACCGTGGCCTGAACTCGTCCTTCATCGTGCGCAAGATCTCGTCGGGTGAAGGCGTGGAACGTACGTTCCAGCTGTACTCGCCGCTGATCGCCGGCATCGAAGTGAAGCGTCGTGGCGACGTGCGCCGTGCAAAGCTGTACTACCTGCGCGAGCGTTCGGGCAAGTCGGCACGTATCAAGGAAAAGCTGGTCTCGAAGGCTGCGAAGGCTGCTGCCGCCGAGTAAGGCGATGCCGTCCGGCGCCGGGCAACCGGTGCCGTATCGGATTCGGAAAGGACACCTTCGGGTGTCCTTTTTGCTTATATGTGTGCTGCAGCGCGACATGGCGCGCTTCTGTCATACTCAATGGTGTCATGCGCCCCAAATTCGACCCAGAAACCTTGCCGGTCATCGGCACCGACGCCCAACGCGCGCCGCTCTCGGCGCCCCGGATGCGCCCGGACTTTATCCGCCACCGCCTGCTATCGCCGCCAGCCTGGGAACCCGAGCTGACCGATGAGTCGCGCGTCTACGACCGGAGCCGCGGCCTGCGCGAAGCTGCCGTGCTGGTGCCGTTGGTGGACCGCGCCGACGGCCTGACCGTGCTGCTGACCGAACGCAACGCCAACCTCAACGCCCACGCGGGCCAGATCAGCTTTCCGGGCGGCCGGCAGGAGACCTACGATGCGGACCGCATCGCCACGGCGCTGCGTGAGACGAAGGAAGAAATCGGGCTGGATCGGGACTATATCGAGGTGCTCGGCTCGCTCCCTGATTACATCACGGGTACCGGCTACCACGTCAGCCCCATTGTGGGGCTGGTGCGCACCGGCTTCGCGCTCGAGGCCGATGCCGGCGAAGTGGCGGACATCTTCGAGGTGCCGCTCGCCTTCCTGATGGACCCCTCACGCCACGAGCGGCGGCTGCTGCGCTGGGCGGACGGCGAACGTCAGTTTTATTCGATGCCGTACCCGCGCGAGGAAGGCGGCCGCCGCTTCATCTGGGGCGCCACCGCGGGCATGCTGCGCAACCTCTATCACCTGCTCGCCGCGTAAGAACTCGGCGTATTACCAGGCGGGACGCAGGCGTCAGGCGGCTGCCTGACCGGCCTGCGTCGCGCAATGCGGGCATTGCTTGCCCACCGCATAGCTGGGCTGTTGCTGTTCCTCAGGCGTAACCACCGCGCGGCAGGCAAAGCACTGCACCGGGCCGGCCGGCTCGAGATTGGGGTTCAGGGCGGTTCGGTAGTCGAACACGAAGCAGTCGCCCTTGTAGTGGCTACCGCCCACTTCCTCGAAGTACTTCAGGATGCCGCCTTCGAGCTGGTAGATGTGCGCCATCCCCACTTCCTGCATGTGGATGGCGGCCTTCTCGCAGCGGATGCCGCCGGTGCAGAATGACACCACCGTCTTGCCCTCCAGCTCGGCCTTGTGGGCGGCGATGGCGGGCGGGAAATCGCTGAATTTCGCAATGTCGTATTCCACCGCGTTCTCGAAGGTGCCCACGGCCACCTCGAACGCATTGCGTGTATCGAGCATCACCACGGGGCGGCCGGCGTCGTCGTGGCCCTGGTCGAGCCAGCGCTTGAGATCCACGGGCCGCACGGACGGCGCCCGGCCCGCTTCGGGGCGGATCAGCGGCATCTTCATCGTGATGATTTCCTTCTTGGCGCGCACCAGCATCCGCTTGAACGGCTGGTTGTCCGACAGGCTCTCCTTGGGCGCGATGTCCGCAAAGCGGGCGTCGGCGTGGAGCCAGGCCATGAAGGTGTCGATGGCGTCGCGCGGGCCGGCCAGGAACATGTTGATGCCCTCGGGCGCCAGCAGGATCGTGCCCTTGAGGTCGGCCGCCTCGCAGCGCGCGCGCATTTCCGGACGCAGGGTCTCGATGTCGTCCAGCGTGACGAATTTGTAAGCGGAAATATTGACGATCTGCATGGGATGGGTGCTGCCGGACCGCGCGGCGGGCCGCGCGATAACTGCCTGATTGGAAAGGCGAAATTATAGCCGCTTGCGGGCCTGGCCGACACCCTGTTTCCAGGCACTCCGGACCGGGCCAGGCGTCGTCCCAGCCCCTCATTTTCCGAAAAGTCTCAAGTTTTCAGGCGGGGGGAGCCGGTACAATGGCGCCCTATGTCTGCACCCCGCTTCGTACACCTCCGCCTGCATTCCGAATACTCCGTCGTGGACGGCATCGTCCGCCTGGAGGATGCCGTCAAGGCCGCCGCCAAGGATGGCATGGGCGCGCTCGCCCTGACCGACCTCGCCAACGCCTTCGGCCTGATCCGCTTCTACAAGGAAGCGCGCGGAGACGGCGTGAAGCCGGTAGTGGGCGCAGACGTCTGGCTGACCAACGCCGATGACCGCGACAAGCCCGCGCGCATGCTGCTGCTGGTGCAGGACCGCCGTGGCTACCTGAACCTGTGCATGCTGCTGTCGCGCGCGTGGCTGGGCAACCAGCACAAGGGGCGCGCCGAGATCGAGCCGGGCTGGTTCGACGAACCGGGCGAGGAAGGCCTGCCGCTGGCCACCGGCATGATCGCGCTGTCCGGCGCCATGGGCGGCGATATCGGCCAGGCGCTGGCCAATGGCAACGAGGACGGCGCCCGCCGGGCCGCCGACCACTGGGCGCGCGTGTTCCCGCAGCGGTTCTATATCGAACTGCAACGGGCCGGGCACCCCGGCACCGATGCCTACGTCCAGCAGGCCGTGCAACTGGCCGCCGCAATGCAGCTGCCGGTGGTGGCCACGCACCCGGTGCAGTTCATGACGCCGGACGACTTCACCGCGCATGAGGCCCGCGTCTGCATCGCCGAGGGCGAACTGCTGGCCAATCCGCGCCGCACGCGCAAGTTCACGACCGACCAGTATTTCAAGACGCAGGACGAGATGTGCGCGTTGTTCGCGGACATTCCTTCCGCGTTGCAGAATGCCGTCGAGATCGCGCGGCGCTGCAACCTGACGCTGGAACTGGGGAAGCCGCGCCTGCCGCTGTTCCCCACGCCGGACGGCATGTCGCTCGACGACTACCTGATCCACATGGCGCGCGAGGGCCTCGAGAAGCGTCTGGCCGTGCTGTTCCCGGACGAAGCCACGCGCGAGGCGCAGCGGTCCGAGTACTACGCGCGGCTGGAGTTCGAGACCGGTACCATCATCAAGATGGGCTTCCCGGGCTACTTCCTGATCGTGGCGGACTTCATCAACTGGGCCAAGAACAACGGCGTGCCGGTGGGGCCGGGCCGGGGCTCGGGCGCTGGCTCGCTGGTGGCATACGCGCTGGGCATTACCGACCTGGACCCGCTCAAGTACGCGCTGCTGTTCGAGCGTTTCCTGAATCCGGAACGGGTCTCGATGCCCGACTTCGACATCGACTTCTGCCAGCACGGCCGTGACCGCGTGATCACGTACGTGAAGGAGAAGTACGGCAAGGACGCCGTGTCGCAGATCGCTACGTTCGGCACCATGGCCGCCAAGGCGGCTGTGCGCGACGTGGGCCGCGTGCTGGACCTCGGCTATGGCTTTGTCGACGGCGTGGCCAAGCTGATTCCGTTCAAGCCGGGCAAGCTCGTCACGATCGAGGAAGCCAAGAAGGAAGAGCCGGTCCTGGCCGAGCGCGAGAACAACGAGGAAGAGGTGCGCCAGTTGCTGGAGCTGGCGCAGCGCGTGGAAGGCATGACCCGGAACGTGGGCATGCACGCCGGCGGCGTGCTGATCGCGCCGGGCCGGCTCACCGATTTCTGCCCACTCTACACCCAGGGTGGCCAGAACGACGGCATGAGCGGCGTGGTGAGCCAGTACGACAAGGACGACGTGGAAGCCGCCGGCCTGGTCAAGTTCGACTTCTTGGGCCTGACCACGCTGACCATCCTCGACTGGGCCGAGCGCTACATCCGCCGGCTGGATCCGAGCAAGGCCGACTGGAACTGCAGCCAGATCCCGCTGGCCGATGGCCCCGCGTTCGACATCCTGAAGACCGCCAACACGGTGGCGGTGTTCCAGCTGGAAAGCCGGGGCATGCAGGGCATGCTGAAGGACGCCAAGCCTGACCGCTTCGAGGACATCATCGCCCTCGTGGCCCTGTATCGCCCGGGTCCGATGGACCTGATCCCGAGCTTCTGCGCCCGTAAGCACGGCCGCGAGAAGGTCGAGTACCCCGATCCGCGCGTGGAACCGGTGCTCAAGGAGACCTACGGCATCATGGTCTACCAGGAGCAGGTGATGCAGATGGCGCAGATCATCGGCGGCTACTCGCTCGGTGGCGCCGACTTGCTGCGCCGCGCCATGGGCAAGAAGAAGGCCGAGGAGATGGCCAAGCACCGCGAGCTGTTCCGCGAGGGTGCTGACAAGAACGGGCTGTCGTCACAGCAGGCCGACGACATCTTCGACCTGATGGAGAAGTTCGCGGGCTACGGCTTCAACAAGTCGCACGCGGCCGCCTACGCGCTGCTGGCGTACTACACGGCGTGGCTCAAGGCGCACCATCCGGCCGAATTCATGGCGGCCAATATGTCGCTGGCCATGGACGATACGGACAAGGTCAAGATCCTCTACGAGGATTGCCGACTGAACGGCATCGCCGTGCTGCCGCCCGATGTCAACGCCAGCGAATACCGCTTCGCCCCGACCGATGCCAAGACCATCCGCTATGGTCTGGGCGGCATCAAGGGCTCGGGGCAGGGCGCGATCGAGGACATCTTGCGTGCCCGCGAGGAAAAGCCGTTCGCGGACCTGTTCGATTTCTGCGAGCGCGTGGACCGCCGGCAGGTCAATCGCCGCACGATCGAGGCGCTGATCCGCGCCGGCGCGTTCGACAGCCTTAATGACAACCGTGCCCAGTTGCTGGCCTCGGTGTCCATCGCCATGGAGGCGGCCGAGCAGAAGGCGGAGTCGGCCAACCAGGTGTCGCTGTTCGACTTGATGGGCGACGCCGGCGATGCCCACCGCCCGGAGCTGCTCGACGAGCCGCGCTGGACGGCCAAGCGCACGCTGCAGGAGGAAAAGCAGGCGCTCGGCTACTATTTCTCCGGCCATCTGTTCGATGCGTGGCGCGACGAGGTACGCCGCTTCGTCAAGGGCACGCTGGCCGGGCTCGAAAAGGAAGTACAGGGCAACGGCGGCGGCTATGGCCGCGACGTGCGGGGCAAGATCGTGGCGGGTGTCATCACCGGCATCCGCACGCAGATGACCCAGCGCGGCAAGATGCTGATCGTGCTGCTCGACGACGGCACGGGCCAGATCGAGATGACCGTGTTCAACGAACTGTTCGACGCGAACCGGCACATGTTCCGCGAGGATGAACTGCTGATCGCGCAGGGCAATGCCCGTCACGATACCTTCACCGGCGGCGTGCGGTTCACGGCCGAGTCGGTGATGGACCTCGTGGCCGCGCGCGCCAAGTATGCCGACGCGGTCTGCCTGGGCTTCAACGGCAACGCCTCCACCGAGCGGCTGCGCGAACTGCTGACGCCGTACCTCGCCAACACGGCTCGTACGCCGGGCGTGCCGGTGCGTATCCGCTACGTCAACAAGACCGCGCAGTGCGAGGCCACGTTGGGCGACCAATGGCAGGTCACCCCGTCGGACGACGCCCTGACCACCTTCCGCAATGCGCTGGGCGACAGCGTCCGGATGATCTATGGCTGAGGCGGCGGTGCGATCGATGACGCAGGGCGGCAAGCGTCGCATCCTGTTCCACGTCACCCATCTGCTGCATGGGGGTATCGAGACCGCGCTGGTCTCGCTGCTGAACTCGCTGGACCGCGGCCAGTTCGAGATCGGGCTGACGATCACCTATCCGTCGGACGAGCTGGCCTCGCATTTTCTTGAGAGATTGCCGAAGGACGTGAAGGTCCACGTTCTGGCGCCCGAGGCCTGGCTGTCGCACTGCCGGCAGCTCAAGAAGAAGCGCAAGCTCGGGCCGCTCGGCAAGATCTACGAGGAACTGCTACTGCCACCGGTGCGCAAGCCGCTGATGAATCGGCGCTTCCGCAAGATTCTGCAGGGCTATGACCTGGTGGTGGACTACGACATGTCCGTGTCACGGCTGACGGGCAAGCTGCCCGTGCCGATGATGGGCTACCAGCATTTCAGCGTGGCGCACCTTGCGCGCGGGCATGCCCGCAAGCTCCGCAAGCTGCGGCGCCAGTGCCGCGAGCACTACGACGCCGTGGTCGTGCTCAACGACAGCATGCTGCGCGATGCGCAGGCGCTGATTCCCGAGGCCGCGGACCGCTTCGTGCGGCTCTACAACCCGATCGATCTGGACAGTATCCGCGAGAAGGCCCAGGCGCCGGTCGATGCGCCGGCCGGGCCGTTCGTGGTGTCGGTGGGGCGGCTTGAGGAAAGCCAGAAGGACTTCACCACGCTGCTGCACGCCTACGCGCGGCTGGTGGCGGATGGCATCGAGGACCGGCTGGTCATCGTCGGCGATGGCGCCTCCCGCCCGCAGCTTGAGGCGCTGGCCGGGTCGCTCGGCATTGCCGACCGCGTCACGTTCCAGGGTTTCCAGTCGAATCCGTACGCCTGGATCCGGCGCGCGCGCCTGATGGCGTTCAGTTCGAAGATGGAAGGGCTGCCGAACGTCCTGCTGGAGGCGCTGGCGGTGGGTCAGGTCGTGGTCAGTACCGACTGCCCGACCGGGCCGCGCGAGATTCTCGACGAGGGCCGGGCGGGACTGCTGGTGCCTGTCGGGGATGCGCCGGCGCTGGCGGATGCAATCGGGCGCGGCCTGCGAGATGCCTCGCTGCGTGCCGCGCTGCTGGCACACGCGGCGGTCCATATCGAGCAGATGGGCTTCGGGCCCACCGCGCGGGAGTTCAGCGTGGTGGCAAATCGGTTGATGGCGGGGGTGTCTCCGTTGCCTGCCGGTGCAGCAGCCACAGCTTGACGTACTTGTAGTAACTGGCCTGCCCGTTCATCAGCGCCACGCCGAGCCCCTGCGGGCCGTCGAGGAAGCCGCACCGGAACAGGTAGGTCCGCAGGAAGGCCCAGCTGCCATGCAGCAGGGCGCTGGCCGGCGAGGCGGTCTTGTCGCGTGCGAAGGCCTGTTTGGCGCCGAGCGTTGAATATTGATCGATCTTGCGCAGCACCTGCGAGAAGTCGTCGTAGGTGTAGTGCAGCAGCGGTGAGCGCAGGTGCGCCACCGCGGCATCGGTGACCACGTTCTCGTGGACGAGGTCATCGGTGAAGCGGGCCTTGCCCAGCCGGAACAGGCGGGTGAGGCGGTCCGGATACCAGCCGCCGTGGCGGATAAACCGGCCGCAGAACCGCGAGAGCCGGGGCATGTCGTAGGCATCGGCCTGGCCGGAGCTGATGGCGGCCAGGATCTCGTCGCGCAGCGCGGGCGTGACACGCTCGTCGGCGTCGATGGACAGGACCCACTCACTCTGGGCCTTGGAGAGGGCAAGGTTTTTCTGGGGGCCGAAACCGGGCCACGTGGCGGTCTCGTAGACCTCTGCACCCATGGCGCGGGCGGCCTCCACGGTGCCGTCCGTGCTGCCCGAATCCACTATAATCGCGCGGTCGCACCAGGAGACGCTTTCGAGGCACTCCCGGATATTGTGTGCCTCGTTTTTCGTAATCAGTACGACAGAGATTTTCATAGAGATGCTTGCAAGGTTCCCCTTTTGGAACGCCATTCTAGCGGTTGTCGCAGTCTTGGCAGGCACAACCCCCCGTGCGAGCGGGGCGGAGTCATCGTGAACGAAAACAATAAACAAACGCCCCAGGAAGCCGACACCCTCAAGCGGGTCTGGGCTTACCTGAAGCCCGAGATGCGCGTGTTCGCGCTGGCCATCCTCGCCATGGCGCTGGTGGCCGCCAGCGAGGGGATTATCCCCAAGGTTGTCAACGACCTGCTCGACAAGGGGTTTGGCGGCGACTACGCCGGCAAGCTCTGGCATGTGCCCGCGCTGCTGACCGGCGTGGCGCTGGTCCGTGGCGTGGCGCAGTTCGCGTCCGGCTACCTGCTGGCCCAGATCTCGAACCGCGTGCTGTTCAAGATGCGCATGCAGATGTTCGGCCGGATGCTGCAGGCGCCCGCGCTGTTCTTCCACCGCAACACCGCCGCGTCGCTGATCAATGCCGTGATCTTCGAGGTCAACCAGGTGATGCAGATCCTGACCGGGGTGTTGATCACGCTGGTGCGTGACTCGCTGACCGTGCTGGCGCTGCTGATCTACCTGTTCTATACCAACTGGCGGCTCACGCTGGTGGTGGCGGTGCTGCTGCCCGTGATCGGCTTCGTCATGTCGAAGGTGAACCGGCGCCTGCGCCGGCTGAACCGTGACCACCAGACGCTGACCAACGAGGCCGCGTACGTGGTCGAGGAAGCCGCCGGCGGCTACAAGGTGGTCAAGCTGCATGGCGGGGAGACCTACGAGCAGTCGCGCTTCGAGGCCATGGCCGAGCGCCTGCGCGGCTATTCGATGCGCATGGCCGTGGCGGGCGGGCTGAACCAGCCGGTCACCGCGTTCCTGGCGTCGCTGGCGCTGTCCGTGATCCTGACCATCGCGATGATCCAGGCCCAGGGCAACCAGACTACGGTCGGCGGCTTCACCGGCTTCGTCATGGCGATGCTGCTGCTGATTTCGCCGCTCAAGCACCTGACCGACCTGAACCAGCCGCTGCAACGCGGGCTGACCGCCGCCGAGATGATCTTCCGGCTCATCGACGAGCCGATCGAGCCGCAGACCGAAGGCCTGCGGCTGGAMCGTGCCAAGGGCGATCTGGTGTTCGAGGACGTCGGTTTCCGCTATGGCGACGCCGGCCGGCCGGCGCTCCAGCATGTCAATTTCCGGGTGGCCCCGGGCGAGGTGGTGGCGCTGGTCGGTCCGTCCGGCAGCGGCAAGACCACGCTGGTCAACCTCGTGCCGCGCTTCTTCGATCCGACCGACGGCCGGATCCTGCTCGACGGGCAGCCCATCGCCCAGTTCGCGCTGACCGACCTCCGCCGCCAGATCGCGTTCGTGAGCCAGGATGTCGTGCTGTTCAACGACACCGTGGCGGCCAACGTGGCCTACGGCGTGCATCCGCGAGAAGCGATCGATATGGCACGCGTGGAGCGTGCACTTGCAGCGGCCTACCTGACCGATACGGTCAAGGGGCTGCCGGAGGGGCTGGAAACCAATATTGGCGACAACGGCATGAAGCTGTCCGGCGGCCAGCGCCAGCGGCTGGCCATTGCGCGCGCGATCTACAAGGACGCGCCGATCCTGATCCTGGACGAGGCGACTTCCGCGCTCGATTCGGAATCGGAGCGGCAGGTGCAGGCGGCGCTGGAGTCGCTGATGGTGGGGCGGACCACGCTCGTGATCGCCCACCGGCTGTCCACGATCGAGAACGCCGACCGCATCGTCGTGCTGGAGCAGGGCCGCGTGGCCGAGCATGGCAGCCATGCCGAACTGCTCGCCGCCAACGGGCTCTACGCGGGCCTGCACCGCATCCAGTTCGCCACCCAGCAGTAACTTCCTCCGATCACCCGAGGGGCGGCGCCGGTCAGATTTACCGGATCTCCGCGCAAGCGCCGCTTTTCGGGTCGAACAGCACCGGCCACGCCTGCTCGTAGATACCCGGCGTGCAGTGCTTCTCGCAGCGGGCATGGGCCAGCGTCACCCGGCGCGGGTCCTGCCACACCATCAGCTTGCAGCCGCTGCCGTCAATTGCATGCAGTTCTATGTGTGGCGTCTGCTGTACCTGCTTGAAATCCTCCAGATCGAACGTGCACGAACCCTTCCGGGACACCCAGAGCTTCCATTTCAGCGTCTGCACGGCATTGCCCGTGACCTTGACCAACGCGTCTTCGCGGAAGCCATCCTCCTCGGTGCGCTTGCAACTGCCAGACAGGTTGATCACGCGCGCCGCGATGGGCGTGGCGCGGCTTTCAGGCGGCGGTGGGTAGGGCTTGGGGGCGGTGGGGCCCTGCATGGGCGCCGAGCGGTCGGCCAGCATCGGCGGCGTGCACGCCGCGCACAAAAAAACAGCCAGCATGGCTGGCAGTGTGGGTTTGAACGGCATGCTGGCTCCTCGGTGCGATCCGGCCGTCATGCATGGCGGCCCGCCTCCCTTATATATATAGAGGACGGCGGCCGGAACGCGAGCGGGAGGGGATCGGGACAAGTCCTGAGGAGCGCGCCGGCTCCGGCAATCTATAGTGAGAGAATGCCCGGCACGTGCCGGGTCTCGTACTTGTCAGACTCGCTCCAGCCGCCTGTGCGGCAGCGGCGGCAGGGTGGTCTCGATACCCTGACCGGGCCGCACCACGCCGCCCGCCACCACCACGCCCATCACGCCAGCCTTGCGCACGATCTCGCCGTGCGCATCCTTATACACCACCTGACTCAGCAGCCCTTCACGGAACTGCTCGATCTGCGCACACGGGTTGCGCAGCCCGGTGATCTCGATCTGCGCATCGCCAATCCGCAGGCGAGTGCCGACCGGCAGCCCGAGCAGGTCGATGCCGGCCGTGGTGATGTTCTCCCCCAGTTCCCCATAACCGATGTCGAACCCGGCCGCCGCCAGCGCCGCGTGTAGCTCGGCGTGGATCAGGTGGACCTGACGCAGGTTCGGCTGGGTCGGGTCCACGGCCACGCGCGAGCGATGCTTGACCGTGGTGCCGGCATGGGCGTCGCCTTCCACGCCGATGCCGGGCAGCAGCCGGATGGACGTCTCGCGCGGCTTGCTGAAGCCGTGCACGGGGCTGCGGCTGACCCCCACCACCTGCGCCAGTCCGGCGGCTAACCCGGCGGGAAGTCCGGTCCCCATCAGGCGACCTCGCGCATGGCTTCGCGCGGCACGGCATGCTGCACCGCGCCAGCCGGGTAGCCGGCCGAGAACACCAGCCGGCCCGCCGACCACGTGTGCGTGACCATCGGCTGCCCGGCCACGGTAGCCACGGCGATCAGGTCCGCGCGCAGGCCCGGCACCAGGCGGCCCCGGTCGTCGAGCAGGCAGGCGTCGGCGGGGTTGGCGGTGACCAGCGCCAGCGCCTCGTTGAGCGGCAGATCGGCCTGCCGCGCCGCGGCGTAGGCCGAGGCGATCAGCGTGGACGGCTGGTAGTCCGAGCAGAGGATGTTGCCCACCCCGGCTTGGATGGCGTCGATGGCGCGCATCGACCCGCTCTGGCTCTTGCCGCGCAGCACGTTGGGGGCGCCGAGGATGGTCGGCAGCGCATGCGTGTTCGCCGCGCGGGCGGTTTCCAGGTTGATCGGGAACTCGCTCATCCGCACGCCGAGTGCCTGCATCGCGGCAATGCGCTGGGGGCTGTCGTCGTCGTGGCTGGCCGTGGGAATGCCCAGCTCGTGCGCCCGGGCCACCAGCCGGTTCACGCGCTCGTGCGCGCCGTCCAGTTCGGCCGTCTTCTTGGCGGCGGCGTCGGCGGCTTCCTCGCGGCTCATGCCGTGGTTGCCCATCATGTACGAGAGATAGGCGTCCAGCGTCTTGAACTGGCCCTGGCCCGGGGAGTGATCCATCACGGAGAGCAGGTCCACCACGCCTTCGGCCATCAGCATTTCGAGCACGGGCACGGCGGCGGCGTCGGTCACCTCGTAGCGGCAGTGGATGCGGTTGTCGACCAGGCTACTCGCACGGTACGCGGCCACGGTGCGCACCAGCGTGGCGGCCGTCTCGTTGTTGCGCACGCCGAACTGGTTGCTGGCGAACGAGAGCGCGTGGTACGGCGTGGTGATGCCGGCGGCGGCGTTGCGGCGGTCCACCTGCGCAACGGCGAAGTCCAGCGGGAACAGCACATTGGCGCGCGGCTCGGCTTCCTTCTCGATGGCGTCGCAGTGCACATCGATCAGGCCCGGCATGACCGCGTGGCCGCGCAGGTCGATCACGGTGGCGTGGGCCGGCACGGCAGCCGGCGCGGGTTCGATGGCGGCGATGCGGCCATCCTCGATCAGCAGGGCGCTGTCTTGCAGCACGCGGTCCGGCAGGACCAGCGTGGCGTGGGTCAGGTAGGTGGTGGTCATGGGGGCGGTCGTCCGTCAGGCGATGGCGGTAGCGGGTTGCAGCGGCAGCAGGCGCGTGGCCACGGCGTCGCGCACGGCTTCGTCGTGGAAGATGCCGATCAGCGCGCGGCCTTCGGCCAGGGCTTCGCGGATCAGGCCGATCACCACGGCGCGGTTGTCGGCGTCGAGCGAGGCGGTGGGCTCGTCCAGCAGCAGGATCGGATGGCCGCCGATCAGCCCGCGCGCGATGTTCACGCGCTGCTGCTCGCCGCCCGAGAAGGTGGCCGGCGGCAGGTCCCAGAGGCGGCGCGGCAGGTTCAGCCGTTCGAGGAGCACGGCGGCGCGGGCGCGGGCTGCCTCGTGCGAGGTGCCACGCTGTTCGAGCGGCTCCGCCACTACGTCGAGCGCCGAGACGCGCGGAATGGCGCGCAGGAACTGGCTGACGTAGCCGATCACATGGCGGCGCAGGTGCAGGATGCGTTGCTCCGGGGCCTGCGTCAGCTCGACCCACGGCGCGCCTTCGGCGCTGGTATCACGCAGGCGGATGGTGCCTTCGGTGGCCAGATAGTTGCCGTAGAGGCAGCGCAGCAGCGTGCTCTTGCCGGTACCGGAGCGGCCGGACAGCACGAGGCATTCGCCGCGCGCGGCGTCGAAGTCGATCGCGCGCAGCACGGGCAGGCGGATGCCGCCCTGGTTGTGCAGCGTGAACATCTTCCCAAGGCCGCGTACCTCGATCAGTCGCTCGGCAGGGGTGTGGAGGTTGTCGGTGGACATCGTCGTCAGCCTTGCAGGATGGAGGAGACCAGCAGCTGGGTGTAGGGATGCTGGGGGTCGTCGAGGATCTGGTCGGTCAGGCCCTGTTCGACCACGCGGCCGCCCTGCATGACCAGCGTGCGGTGGGCCAGCAGGCGGGCGACGGCCAGGTCGTGGGTGACCAGCACGGCGGCGAGGCCGAGATCGGTCACCAGGCGGCGCAGCAGGTCGAGCAGGCGGGCCTGTACGGAGACGTCGAGCGAGGCGGTCGGCTCGTCCATGAAGACCAGGCGCGGATGGGTGACGAGGTTCCGCGCGATCTGCAGGCGCTGCTGCATGCCGCCCGAGAACGTGCCGGGCACGTCGTCCAGCCGGGCCAGATCGATTTCCATCTTCTCGAGCCAGGCGCCGGCCACTTCGCGCAGGTTGCCGTAGTGGCGCTCGCCCACGGCCATCAGGCGCTCGGCGATGTTGGCACCGGCGCTGACCTGCATGCGCAGGCCGTCGCGGGCATGCTGGCGCACGAAGCCCCAGTCGGTGCGCGCCAGCAGCCGCATACGGGCGCTGGAGAGCGTGGCGAGGTCGGTCAGGCCCGATTCGCGCATGTCATAGCTGACGCTGCCGCGCTGCGGCGGCGCCTGCATCGACAGGGCCTGCAGCAGCGTGCTCTTGCCCGAGCCGGATTCGCCGACCACGCRGAGCACTTCGCCCGGATAGAGGTCGAAGCTGACGTCGTGGCAGCCGTGCAGGCCGTCCCAGGTGCGCGTGAGGTGGCGGACGGAAAGAAGCGGCGTGGCGGTCATTGGCACACTCCCGCGGCTTCCACGGCCTGCGCGGCCTGGCGGTCGGCGCAGTACTCGGTGTCGGAGCAGACGAACATGCGGGTGCCGGCGTCGTCGGTAATGATTTCGTCGAGGTAGCTGTCCGTGGCGCCGCACTGGGCGCAGCAGCTCGACCACTTCTCCACCGTGAACGGGTGATCCTTGAAATCGAGGCTCCGGACAGAGGTGTACGGTGGCACGGCGTAGACGCGCTTCTCGCGGCCAGCGCCGAACAGCATCAGCGCGGGGCTGCGGTCGAGCTTGGGGTTGTCGTACTTCGGAATGGGCGACGGACGCATCATGTACCGCTGGTTGACGATCACGGGATAGTCGTAGGTCGTGGCGATATGCCCGTGGTGGGCAATATCCTCGTAAAGCTTCACGTGCATGGCGCCGTACTCGGACAGCGCGTGCATGGTGCGCGTCTCGGTCTCGCTCGGCTCCAGCCAGCGCAGCGGCTCGGGAATGGGCACCTGGTAGACCATGGTCTGGCCTGCGCGCAGTGCCGTTTCCGGAATGCGGTGACGGGTCTGGATGATCGACGCCTCGGCGGTGCGCTCCGTCGTCTGCACGCCGGTCACGCGGCCGAAGAAGCGGCGGATGTTGATGGCGTTCGTCGTGTCGTCGGAACCCTGGTCGATCACCTTCAGCACGTCCTGCTTGCCGATGATGGCGGCCGTCACCTGGATGCCGCCGGTGCCCCAGCCATAGGGCAGCGGCATTTCGCGGCTGCCGAACGGCACCTGGTAGCCCGGAATCGCCACGGCCTTGAGCAGCGCGCGGCGCAGCATGCGCTTGGTGGATTCGTCGAGGTAGCCGAAGTTGTAATGATCGTCGCGGGCGACGGTGGCCGGATGGGCGATGGTCTGTGTCATGCCAGCGTTTCCTCTTGGGTGGCGGCTTGCGCGGCGGCATGCGGCGCGGCCGGGGCGGCGGCGTTGGGCGCAGCGGCTTCCTGCTCGGCACGCAGGCGGCGCAGCAGTTCCAGGTTGGCCTGGAAGTCGACGTAGTGGGGCAGCTTCAAATGCTGGACGAAGCCCGAGGCCTCCACGTTGTCGCTGTGATAGAGCATGAATTCGATGTCGTTGGCAGGGGCGTCGGCAGCTTCGCCCAGCTCCGCCGCGCGCATCGCGCGGTCCGCCAGCGCCATCGACATGGCCTTGCGCTCGTTGTAGCCGAACACCAGCCCGTAGCCGCGCGTGAAGCGGGGCGCCTCGTCGGCATTGCCACTGAACTGGCTGACCATCTGGCACTCGGTCAGCTCGACCTCGCCGATCGTCACGGCGAAGCCCAGTTCCTCGACGAACAGTTCCACCTCGGCCGTGCCGTAGCGGATCTCGGCCGCGAACGGGTGCGAGTTGCCGTAGCCGCGCTGGGTCGAGTAACCCATCGACAGCAGGAAGCCCTCGTCACCGCGCGCCAGGTTCTGCAGGCGGGCGGCGCGGTCGGCCGGGAAGGTCAGCGGCTCGCGCGTCAGGTCCGGCGGGGCGGGGTCGCCGGGCGGGATGGCGTCGGCTTCGACCAGTGCATCGGCTTCCAGCAGGCCCGTCACGCGCGGCATGCCGGCGGCCAGCGGCTGGGCGGACGGCGGCAGCGGTTCCGGGTCGCGGCCGGCTTCGAGCGAGAAGTCGAGCAGGCGCTGGGTGTAGTCGTAGGTCGGGCCGAGTACCTGGCCGCCCGGCACGTCCTTGAACGTCGACGAAATGCGGCGTTGCAGGCGCATGGTGCCGGTATCGAGCGGCTGGGTGTAGCCGAAGCGCGCCAGCGTGGTGCGATAGGCGCGCAGCAGGAAGATCGCCTCGATCTGGTCGCCGGCGGCCTGCTTGAGGGCGAGGGCGGCGAGGTGCGGGTCGTAGAGCGAGCCTTCGGCCATCACGCGGGCCACGGCCAGCGGCATCTGCTCGCGGATCTGGGCGAGCGTGAGTTCGGGCACCGACGTATCGCCACGGCGATAGGTGTCGAGCATCTGGTACGAGTTCAGGATGGCGCGTTCGCCTCCCTTCACGGCTACGTACATGTCAGTTCTCCCCGTGCGTCAGGTGCGTGGTGCGCGTCAGTGCGCAGAATTGGTCGCCGCTGGCCAGCAGCAGGTCGACGCCGAGCGGGAAGCCGGCGTTGTTCGCGGCCCAGCTGGCCTGGAAGTCGGCGGGCAGGCCGGTGACGGTCAGCGCCTGCGTGGTCTCGATGCCGGGGCCGCGCAGCGTGAGCGTGTCGCCTTCGGTCAGCGAGGCCACTTCGACGATCAGCGTGGCCGAGCGGTCCGGGTAGGCCGGCTGGCCCTGGGCGCAGTCGGCGAGGGCGGGCATCGCATGGCCGGCCGGCACGCAGACGAAGGTGGCGGCGTCCAGTTGATCGACCAGCGGGCAGCCGCAGTGGAAGCGCAGGAAGGCGCGCGCCGGGGCGGAGACGTCAGCGGGCAGCCAGACCGGCGTGTCGGGGTCGGCCAGCGTCAGCAGCAGCGCGGCCAGCGCGGGCGAGAGGCCCTCGGGCACGCCGCTGGTGGCCGGCAGCGACGCGAGTCGGCCCGGATGGGCGAAGGCTTCCAGCGTGGCGCGGAACACCTGCTGGGCGTCATCGACCGGATTGTCGAAACCGGGCAGCAGCGAGGCGGCCGGGGTGCCGAAGTTCGGCAGATTCGATTGCGTGGTGGGCATGTCAGTCCTCTCCGCGTGCCATCGTGAAGAATTCGACGCGCGTCTGCGCGGCGGTGGCGGCCTGCTGCGCTGCGCGGTCGGCAAAGGCCTGCGCCAGCGGGGCCAGGACGAGGTCCGTCACGCGCTGGTGCCAGGCCGGAAGCTGGAGCAGGGCGTCCAGCACGGCGGCCTGCTCGGCGTGGCGGGTGCCACGGCCCTGTACATAGGCGACGCCGGCGGTCCCACCGGTTTCGCCATCCTCGATCACCACGGCGCAGCGCGTGACGGTCATCTCGCCCAGATTGAACTGGGCGCCCGTGCCGCCAGCGCGGCCTCGCACCATGGCCATGCCCGACTCCGGCTTGCGCAGCAGGCGGTAGGCCGGCAGTGCCGCCGCCTCGCCGAGCCGCGCGTAGGCCGCTTCCAGCGCGTCAGACCGCGCCAGAGCCAGGGTTCGCAGCCATGCGGCGCGTGCCGCATTGGTTTCGCTTTGCATCATCACCCCTATACGTCTATACGTTTAGATGTAAAATACCACAACACGGCGATACTAGACCACAGCCACATGAAGCTTTCATGACGCGCTGGCCGACCCGGAGCGGATTGATCGGGCACGCCACGCGGGCGCTCCGTGTGAGGCACAATCGCACGGTATTGAATGACGATGAAAGCATGATGAAAGAGGGAAGCGATGTCTGAACGGGAAGTCGAACGTGGCTCCGGCGTGGCCGTGTGGCGCCAGATTGGCGAGGCGCTGGCGGACGACATCCGCAACAAGCTCTATGGCCCTGGCGAGCAGTTGCCGCCCGAACCGGAGCTGGCCACGCGCTTTGCCGTGAACCGCCACACCATCCGGCGCGCCATGGGTGAGCTGGAGCTGAGCGGTCTGGTGCGCATCGAGCAGGGGCGCGGCACCTTCGTGCAGGAGCACGCCATCGACTACGCCATTGGGCGCCGCACGCGGTTCTCGCAGAACCTGGCCGCGCAGGGCATGCGCGGGCATATGGAGATCCTGGGCAGCCAGGTGATCCGCGCGCCGGAGGTGGCCAAGCACCTCGGTCTGGCGCGCAATGCCGACGTGCTGCACGTGCAGATGGTGGGCAAGGCCGAGGAGCGGACCATCGACGTGGCCGAGCACTACTTCGACCCCAAGCGCTTCCCGGGCATGGAGGAGCAGGTGCGCGCCAAGCTGTCGATCTCGCGCGCGCTGGCGCACTTCGGCATTGCCGACTACACGCGCAAGTGGTCGCGCATCACCGCCGCCATGCCGAGCGCCCCCGTGGCGCGGCTGCTGAACCAGCCCAAGACGCGGCCGGTGCTCCAGGTGGAAGCGCTCAACGTGGACATCGACGGCGCACCGCTGCAATACAGCATGACCCGCTTTGCCGGAGACTGGGTGCAGCTCACCGTCTCCGACAGCGACTGAATCCGGGTGCGCCGCGAGTGCGGCGCTTGCATCGCATTGGTCTAGACATCCGGTGTAGACATGCGAGTGTCATCAACCAGGGGTAGTGTGTTGCCCATGCCTACGACAAACCAAACTCATTCGGCGCGGCTGGCCGGCATCACGGGTCGCCGTGTGCTGGGCGCGGCCGCCATTGGCCCGGCAACGCTGGGCTTCGACCACGGCAGCGTCGCCTCGCCGCAGCAGGCGCCCGAGAGCGGCCCCTGCATCGATGCGGGCGATCTGCTGGTGCTGCCCGGCATCGTCGACATCCATGGCGATGCCTTCGAGCGTGCCGTGATGCCGCGCCCCGGCGTGAGCTTCCCGTACGCGGGCGCGCTGCTCGACGTGGACCGCCAACTGCTGTCGCACGGCATCACGACCGAATTCCACGGCGTGACGCTCTCCTGGGAAGGCGGCCTGCGTGGCGAAGCCTACGCGCTGCGCATGTTCGATGCCCTGGCGCACTTGCAGCCGGTGCTGGGCGCTTCCCACAAGGTGCACCTGCGCTTCGAGGCCTATCACCTCGCCGGCGTGGAGACCGCGCTGTCCTGGATGGCCGATGGCCGCGTCGGCCTGCTCGCCATCAACGATCACCTGCCGATGATGGCGCGCAAGATGGCCAACGACAGCAAGCTGGCCCAGTACGCCGAGCGCGCCGAGTGCGACCCCGAGACCTTCCGTACGCGCCTGCGCACGGCCAGCCGCAACGCGCAGGACGTGCCGGCGGGCGTGTCCAGCCTGATCGCGGCCGCCCGCGCGGCGGGCCTGCCGGTGGCTTCGCACGATGACCCGGACCTCGCCACGCGCCAGCACTATCACCGCCAGGGCTGTCATATCGCCGAGTTCCCGCTGACCATCGAGGTCGCAAAGCTCGCCCGCCAGATCGGCGACGAAACCGTGTTCGGCGCGCCCAACGTGGTGCGCGGCACCAGCCACACCGGCGCCCCCAACGCCACCGAGATGGTGGCGGCGGGCCTGTGCACGGTGCTGGCCTCTGACTATTACTACCCCGCGCCGATCCAGGCCGCGTTCAAGCTCGCGCAGCTTGGCGCGGTCTCGCTGGCCGAGGCGTGGCACCTCGTCTCGCGCAACCCGGCCCGCGCGGCTGGCCTGCGCGACCGGGGCGTGCTCGCGCCGGGGCTGCGCGCCGACGCCATCCTGGTCGATGACAGCGTGCCGGGCCTGCCACGCGTGTGCGGCACCATTGTCAACGGTGAGCTGAAGCACGCCACGCGCGTGCTGCCGATGATCGACATCGCCGAGGCCCGCTACACGGCGGATGGCGACGAAGGCAGTCTGGCCGCATGACGATGGCCGCACCGCGCTTCGCGATCTACCTGGCGCCGGCCGAGCCGTTCCGCACGTTCGGCGCGCAGTGGCTGGGGCGCGATGCCGATACCGGCGCGCCGCTGCCACTGCCCAAGGATCTCGGGCCGCGCCCGGATGCCTGGGTGGCGGCGCCCGCCCACTACGGCCTCCACGCCACGCTGAAGCCGCCGTTCCGGCTGGCGGCGGGCACGGATGGCCCGATGCTCGATGCCGCCGCGCGTGACTTCGCGCATGGCGTCGATGCCTTCCACGCCCGGCTGACGCTGCGCGCGCTGCGCGGCTTCCTCGCGTGGTGTCTCGATGACGGCACAGAGAGCCACGAAGGCGCCCGCCAGATGCACGCGCTGGCCGATGGCTGCGTGCTGGCCTTCGAACCGTTCCGCGCGCCGCCCACCGAGGCGGAGCTGCGCAAGCGCAAGCCGGACCAACTGAGCGCCGCCCAGCGGCGCATGCTCGAGGCGTGGGGCTACCCCTACGTGTTCGAGACCTTCACCTTCCATATCACGCTCACCGGCATGCTCGACGCTGCTGCGGAAGCCGCCGCGATCGCGCAACTCGCGCCGGCCAGCCAGCAGCTCTGCAGCGCGCCGATGCATGTCGATGGCATCGCCGTGTTTGTGCAGCCCGAGCCCGGCGCCGACTTCCTCGTCGCGCGCCACTATGGCTTTAACGGCAGCACGCGCGATGGCGCCGGTGCAGCCTGGCTCGCATCATGACGATCTATACCCGCGCCAATCCCCACACTGATCCCCACGCGGACGGCCACGGCCTGTTCTACGTGATGGGCCCCTCCGGCAGCGGCAAGGACTCGCTGTTGCGCGCGCTGCGCGAGCGGCTGGGCCCGCAGGACCGCGTGGTGGTGGCCCATCGCTACATCACGCGCGCCGCCGATGCCAACGAGGCCTCGGTGGCGCTGTCCACGGACGAGTTCGCGCGCCGTCGGGCGCTCGGCTGCATGGCGCTGCACTGGCACAGCCATGGGCTGGACTACGGCATCGGCGTGGAGATCGAGGACTGGCTCGCGCGCGGGCTCAAGGTCATCGTCAATGGCTCGCGCGAGTACCTGCCGACGGCCGTCGCCCGCTATCCGGGGTGAACTGACCCCCAGAAGTTGGACGGTTGATGGCTAGGCCGGAAAGGGCTGAGTCCTGTATTGCACGGGACTCAGCCCTTTTAGTTTGAGCTTGATGCGGTCATGATTGTAGTAGTGAATGTATTGGCGCAGTCCATCCTGCAGTTGCTCGATGCTGGTGAACTTGTTCAGGTAGAAGAATTCGGACTTTAGGATGCCGAAGAAGCTCTCCATGGCAGCGTTGTCGAGGCAGTTACCTTTGCGCGACATACTGGGACGGACACTGYGCTGCTTGAGCATCGATCGATAGGACGCCATTTGGTATTGCCAGCCCTGATCCGAATGCAGGATCGGTCGGTCCTTGGGGCCGAGTCGAGCAAACGCCTTCTTGAGCATTTTGCTTACCATCTCGAACAACGGACGCCTGGCCATCTCGTATGCGACGATCTCGCCGTTATGCAGGTCCAGCACCGGCGAGAGGTATAGCTTCTCGCCGGCGACGCTAAATTCGGTCACATCGGTTACCCATTTCTGATTCGGACGCCCGGCGTGGAACTGCCGTTGCAACACGTTGGGCGCAACTCGGCCCACCGCACCTTTGTAAGAACGGTATTTCTTTGGCCGGACGAGAGACTTCAGGCCCATGGCTTTCATCAGGCGCTGAACCGTCTTGTGGTTGACGATCCATTCCGCTTTCCGAAGCGCCGCCGTAATGCGGCGGTAGCCGTAGCGACCTTTGTGCTGCGCAAACAGCTCACGGATTCTTGCCTTCAGTTCCGCATACCTGTCCTGCGCCTGAAGTACTGTTTGCTGATAGTAGAAGGTGCTTCGTGCCAGGCCTGCGACCTTCAACAGCCCCGCCAATGGATACTGCCGCCTTAGCTCAAGCACTATTTGCGCTTTTTGGGTTGCGCAGATTTCTTGTTCGCTTGAACTAAGGCGTCGAGTTTTTTTAGGTAGGCGTTCTCCATGCGCAGGTAGTTCAGCTCGTCAATGAGCTCCTCGCGCGTGCGCGTGCGATCACCAGATGGCTTCGGTGGCTTTGCTTTGGGAGTGGGTGGCGACATCTTCCTGGGACGCCCTTTTGGGCGCGATGACAAGGCCTCTATACCCCCTGCATCATACTGGCRTTCCCAAATGCCAATCGCACCGAAGTTGCGAATATCGAACCATGCTGCGACTTCGCGATGCGACAACCGCTGGCTTCGCATCCGCTTCAGCACGGCAAGCTTGAACTCGGCGCTGTAGTGCGTGTACTTCCGTTTGATGCTCGCCGCGCCATGCAGGCGGTATCCCGCCACCCAGCGCCGTACTGTTCCGCTGTCTATTTCATGGCGTTTGGCGATCTCACCATAGCCTGCCTGACCGTCCAGGTAGCTCTGGATAACT
>NZ_JBFTJE010000028.1:0-51073 GCF_056395265.1 Cupriavidus sp. 10L43_2 | reverse complement strand
TCGAACGACACCACCGACAATGCCCCGGCGCTGGCCGCGCCGGGAACCTTAAGGAAGTACTGCTGCTGCCCGCTCAACGTTGCGCCGAGCGCGTCGAAACCCTCTGCCATCAGTCATCGCTCCGTAGCCGCCGCAGTGTCTGGCACTGCGCATGCGGCATACTAAAAGCGACGAATTAACCTCTACAATCGTAATTCCCTGAAACTGCTGGATGCAGGTTCAAAAGGCTGCGCGATAAATCCCCAGCGCGTCCGCCTCGCTCACTTCGCGCGGATTATTGACCAGCAGGCGGGTCTGGAGCATGGCGTCGCTGGCCAGGCAGTTCAGGTCGCCTTCCTTCACGCCGACTTCGCGCAGCGTGCGCGGGATGCCGGTGGCCAGCACCAGTCCTTCGATATGGGCGATCAGCGCGGCGGTCTTGGTTTCGCAGCTGCCGGTCGTGCCGGGCAGCACCACGTCGGTCAGTTCCGCGTAGCGCTTGCTGGCGGCGTCGGCATTGAACTTCATCACGTGCGGCAGCACGAGGGCGTTCGAGAGGCCGTGCGGCACATGGAAAATGCCGCCGATCGGGTAGGCCAGCGCGTGCACGGCGGCCACCGGCGAGTTGGCGAAGGCCTGGCCGGCGAACATCGCGCCSAGCAGCATSGCCTCCCGGGCATTGCGATCGTTGCCGTTGTCGCAGGCCAGCATCAGGTTGCGCGAGAGCAGGTCCAGCGCGCGGATGGCCAGCATGTCCGAGACCGGATTCTTGAGGTGGGCGCTGGTGTAGGCCTCGATGGCATGCACCATGGCGTCGATGCCGGTGGCGGCCGTGGCCGCGCGGGGCAGGCCGAGCGTCAGTTCGGCGTCGAGAATCGCGAGGTCGGCGAACAGCTGCGGCGCCACCACGCCCATCTTGGTGGTTTCGCCGGTCGTGACGATCGACACCGCCGTCACTTCGGAACCGGTGCCGGCCGTGGTCGGCATCTGCACCAGCGGCAGCCGGGCGCCGGTGACCTTCTTCACGCCGTACATGTCCTTGAGCGCCTGCGTGGCGGGCAGGAGGACGGCGATCAGCTTGGCCACATCCATCGACGACCCGCCGCCCAGCCCCAGCACCACCTCGGCATCGGCCTGGCGCGCGCGCTCGGTGGCGTCCAGCACGATGTGCTCGGGCGGATCGGCAATGACATCGTCGATCACGGTCACCTGCCAGTCATGCTTGGCGAGGTCTTCCAGCGCCGGCGCGAGCAGGCCGCTCTTGGCCAGGAAGCCGTCGGTCACCACGCACAGGCGCTTGGCCTGCGGGAACGACTCGCGCAGCAGGGCGCCCAGCCGGCGCGCGGCGCCGAATTCGACGATGACCGTCGGCACGGTCTGGAAGCGGAACGGGTTCATGTTGTCTCCGGGAGTTCGGGGCAGGCGGGGCGATCGGGGTCGCCCTTGCTCAGCAATGGGTGCCATAAGGCGGACCGGCACAGTATGCACCGGCCTGCCCGCCTGCATCACATCTGCAGGCAGAGGTACTTGATCTCGAGATATTCGTCGATGCCGTGGCGCGACCCTTCGCGGCCCACGCCCGACTGCTTGATGCCGCCGAACGGCGCCACCTCGTTCGAGATCAGGCCGGTGTTCAGGCCGACCATGCCGTACTCGAGCGCTTCGGCGGTGCGCCAGGCCCGCGCGATATCGCGCGTATACAAATAGGCGGCCAGCCCGTATTCGGTGGCGTTGGCGGCAGTTACTGCCTCGGCGTCGGACTTGAAGCGGAACAGCGGCGCCACCGGCCCGAAGATCTCCTCGCGGGCCATGCGCATGTCGGCGGTGGCGTCGGCGATGACGGTGGGGGTGTAGAACGTGCCGCCCAGCTTGTGCGCGGCGCCGCCGGTCAGCACGCGGCCGCCCTTGGCGCGGGCGTCGTCCACAAGCGATGCAACCTTGTCCAGCGCGGCGTCCTCGATCAGCGGGCCGATCGTCACGCCGTCTTCCAGCCCGTTGCCCACGCGCAGTTGGCCGGTGCGCTCGGCCAGCTTCGTGGCGAAGGCGTCGTAGATGCCGTCCTGCACGTAGAAGCGGTTGGCGCAGACACAGGTCTGCCCGCCGTTGCGGTACTTGGCGGCGAGTGCGCCTTCCACGGCGGCGTCCACGTCGGCATCGTCAAAGACGATGAACGGCGCGTTGCCGCCCAACTCCAGCGAGAGGCGCTTCACGGTGGGCGCCGACTGCGCCATCAGGATGCGACCGACCTCGGTCGACCCCGTAAACGACAGCTTGCGCACGATGGGGCTGCCCGTTAGCACGGCGCCGATGGTCTTGGCATCGCCGGTCACCACCTGAAGCACACCGGCGGGAATGCCGGCCCGGTGCGCCAGTTCGGCCAGCGCGAAGGCGGACAGCGGGGTCAGCTCGGCCGGTTTGATGACGATGGCGCACCCGGCCGCCAGGGCAGGGCCTGCCTTGCGGGTGATCATCGCTGCCGGGAAATTCCACGGCGTGATGGCGGCGCAGACGCCCACGGGCTGGCGCAGCGTGACCAGGCGCTTGTCGGCGGCCGGCGTGGCCAGCACTTCGCCGTCCACGCGCTTGGCTTCCTCGGCAAACCATTCGATAAAGCTGGCCGCATACGCGATCTCGCCGCGCGCCTCGGCTAGTGGCTTGCCCTGCTCGCGCGTCATCAGGTAGGCCAGATCGTCCGTATTGGCGATCATCAGGTCGAACCAGCGGCGCAGCAGGTTGGCGCGTTCCTTGCCGGTCTTGGCGGCCCAGGCGCGCTGCGCTACCTCGGCGGCGGCGACGGCGCGCTCGGTCTCGGCCGCGCCCAGGTCGGCCACCTTGGCGATCACCTCCCCGGTGGCCGGGTCCGTGACGTCGAACGTGGCGCCGGAGTCGGCGCCAATCCATTGGCCATCCACATAGGCCAGCTGTTTCAGAAGCGAGGGATCCTTGAGTTGCATGGCGGCTTTCCTGAGCGGGTTGATTCATATCGTTCAATAGATGGAACGATATTCGGTATGTCGAACGTGAGCGTATGATACGCCCATGCACGGCAGACTGCCAACCGCCCGGAAGCGTTCCGCGCAGCCGGTACAATCCGCCCAACTCTTCCGTATTGCCCAATGCCCAAGTCCGCCTACAACGCTCCCGCCGATGATGCCGCGCCGTCGCTGAAGTCCACGTCGCCGGCGGTGGTGCGCGCGGTACATGTCATGGATGCCGTGGCCGCCGCCCCGGAACCGCTGACGCTGGCCGACCTGACCCGGCTGACCGGCGCGCCCAAGAGTTCCCTCCACGGCATGTGCGACACCCTCGTGCAGCTGCAACTGCTCAAGCGCCTGCCCAACGGGGCGATGGCGGTGGGCCCGCACGTGATGGCCTGGGCCAACGCCTTCCTGTCGCAGACGCAGATGACGAGCGAGTTCCGCGCGCTCTGGGAGCAGACCGATGCCTTCCACGACGCCACGGTCACCTTGTCGATGCTCGATGGTGCGGAGGTGGTCTACCTGGCCTGCCAGAACGGCGACCGCCCGCTCGGCGTCACGTTCCGCATCGGCATGCGCCTGCCGGCGCCCTACACGGCCACGGGCAAGGCGATGCTGAGCACGCTGCTGCCGGCCGAGGTGCGCGACCTGTTCGCGCCGGGCATGCCGCCGCCGCTCACGCGGGCCAGCGTGGCCGATGTGGATGGTTTGCAGGCCGAACTGGCCCAGGTGCGGGAGGTGGGATATTCGACCGACAACGGCCAGATGCGCGAGGGCATGACGTGCTTCGGCGCCCCGGTGTTCGACGCGGCCGCCCCGTGCGCAGCGGGCGCCATCGCGGTCAGCTACCTGACCAACGAGATCGATGCGGCCACCGGCGACCGCATCGGCCAGCAGGTACGGGCGCTGGCGGACCAACTGTCGGCAAGGCTTGGCGCCCGGCGGTAACGTCCGCCACCGGGGAAGCCATCACGCGGTCAGGCCATGCTCGACCGCAAACACCGCCACCTGTACGCGGCTGGCCAGATTCAGCTTCTTGAGGATGTTCTGCACGTGGATCTTGACCGTGCTCTCGGCCACACCGAGGTCGCGCGCGATCTGCTTGTTGCTCTCGCCCCGGGTCAGCCCGCGTACGATCTCGCGCTCCCGCACGGTTAGCCGCGCGCCGTCCTCGGCACTCGGAGAAGGCGGTGCGGAAGGCTGCGCCGGCGCGCGGAACTGCGCCACGAGCTTGGCCGTCATGCCATCCGAGATCACCGGCTCGCCGGATGCGGCGCGGCGGATGGCCGAAGCCAGGAAATCCGCCTCGATATTCTTTAGCAAATAGCCCCGGGCGCCGCCGCGCAGCGCGCTGGCCAGTTCCTCGGCTTCCTCGGAGACGGTGAGGATCAGCACCGCCGTGTCGGGCAGGTCCTGCGCCAGCAGGGCCAGCGTCTCCAGCCCGGACAGCCCGGGCATGTTCAGGTCCAGCAGGACCACGTCGGGGCGATGCTGCTTGGCGCGCTTGAGCCCCTCCACGCCATCGGCCGCCTCGTCCACGACGGCAAAATCGGGCTGGCGCTGCAACAGCGCGCGAATGCCTGAACGGAACAGCGTGTGATCGTCGATCAGCAGGATGCGGATGGTCATGGCTGGAGACTCGCTTCGTTGATTTCGTTGGGCGCTGTGGCTTCGTTGGCTTCGCCGGCCACATGGGCGCCGGGCACGCGCAGGGCCACGCGGGTGCCGCGCCCGGGCGCGGAATCGATCGACAACTGCGCGTTGAGCCGCGCGGCGCGCTCGCGCATGATGTGCAGACCCACCTGCATCTCGCAGCGCGTGGCGAGCCCGGCGGCATCGAAGCCCTCGCCATCGTCCTGCACCACCAGTTCGAGGTCGCGCCCGCCTTGCAGCCGCACCAGCACGTGGCCGGCCTGCGCGTGCTTGCGCACGTTGGAGAGCGCCTCCTGTAGCACGAACAGCACCTGCAACTGGGCATCGGGCGGCAGCGGCCGGGCGTTGTCGTAGCCCTCCACCTCCAGCCGCACCTCGGTGGCGCACTGCCGCCGGAAGCGCGCCACGGTGTCTTCTGCCGCTTGCCGCAACTCGCCCTGCGTGAGCCGGGTGCGGAAGTTCAGCAGCAACTCGCGCACATCCTGGTAGCTTTCGTCCACCCCGCAACGGAGCATCGGCACGATCGCCGCCACATCGGCCAGCGCCCCGCGCGAGACGGCATCTTCCAGCAGTTGGGCTTGCAGGTTCAGGTAGTTCAGGCCTTGGGCGATGCTGTCGTGCAAGCCCTGCGCCACGAGGTTGCGCTCCTGCACCACGGCCAGCTGGCGCGCGGTGGCGGACAGCCGCTGGTGTTCGAGCGCCACGCCCAGGTGCTGCGCCAGCGTCTCCAGCAGTTGCCGGTCGGATGCATTGAGCACCCGTGGCGAGCGGAAGTGGAGCGAAAACATGCCGATCACCCCGCGCGGCGTGTCGATGCGGAACGCCGCGAAGCCGCCGAAGCCGCAGGCCATCGGCGGCGAGGGCAGTGCGTGGGTTGCAGACGGCCAGGCGACCACGCGCTGCCGCGTGGCCGCGCCGCAGTGGCAGGCATCGGCCGCCATGCGCTGTTCCTGCTCGACCAGCGTGGCGGGCAGCCCTTCGGAAACCACCATGTGGAGGTTCTCCGGCACTGCATCGAGCATGCGCACGCTGCCGCCATCGGCGTCCAGGCGCCGCATGATCCGGGTCAGGAAGCCCCGGCACAGCGCCTCGGCCTCGTTCGGCTGGTTCAGGTAGGCGGCGATGTCGTAGAGCGTCTCGAGGTCGCGGTTGCGCCTGGCCAGTTCGGCGGTCTTCTGGGCCACGCGGGCTTCGAGCCCCCGGTAGAGTTCCTGGAGTTCGGCCGCCATCCGATTGAAACCGGTGCTCAATGTGCCGAATTCGTCACGGCTGGTGACCGGCAGGCGCAGCGAGAATTCGCGGGCCGCCATGCGGCGCAGGCCATCCTGCAGCGTCAGCACGGGCAGGATGATCCAGAGATAGAGCAGGTAGATGACCGCGACGGTGCCCATGCAGGCAATGGCGGCCAGTGCGGCCTGGGACATGCGCAGCAGGTCCGTCTTGCGCGCGTTGTCGGCCTCGATCATGCGCACCAGATGGTCTGCCTGCGCGACGAAATCCGACAGCGCGGCCACATAGGTGAGCGATGTGCCGTCGGGCGCGTTCAAGTCCTGCTCCGCCAGCGGCTTCATCCGGTCGTCCCATGCCCGTGCCACGCGGTCGAGCTGGTCGTGGATGGCCGGCACGGCGGGCAGGAACAGCGGTCGTGTGGCGTCGCCCCGGCGCAGTTGCGCCAGCGTCTCGTCCAGCTGGGCGATCCGTGGCACAAGAGCGTGGGGTTGATGGGCGCGGGCGCGGGTCAGTTCGATCGCCACCGCGTTGGCGCGCATCCGCACGCTGCCAGCGTCGTTGATCGCCGCGCCGGCGCCTTCGAGGTTCCAGGAGAGCCACAATGTGCCGCCGATCATCGTCAGGACAACCAGCAGCGAGATCAGGGACAGCGAGATGATGCGGGTGGAGAGGCGGTGGCGCAGCCCCGGCAGCCCGACCGCCGAGGTGGCATGGGGGTCCGCGTGCGCATCGAACGCGGTGTCAGGAAAGGGGGCTGGCATGTTGTGGGGGCGAGGGCAGGGCGTGGGGACAGCTGCCATTCTGGTACCGGCGATTGCGCCGTTTCCTGCGCTGGATCAAATCGCCGACGGATGGGACGGGAACTTACGCGGGATTCGCATTCCGGCAACAGCCCAATCAGGCCGGCGCGACCCCCGCCGGCTTTTCGCCCGACATCAGGTAGTGGATCAGGTCCGCCACGGGGCGGATGGCGTCGCCAAACGGCAGCGTGCCCTTACCCCGGAAGAACAGGCCGCGCTCCACGTCGCCCTTGAGCGCCTGCGAGAGCTTGCGGTCGATGCAGAACTGGCCGATGCGCGCCACGCCGTCGCGCAGGCCGCACGATTGCAGGCAGTCGAAGCCCTCCAGGCACTCGCGCACCTTGGCGCGCGCCTGGAGCGCCGACTCCCGGGAGAGATAGCGCTTGAGCCACGGCGTCAGCACCGCGCGCGCCGGCAGTCCCGCCACGCTCGTGAATTCGCCGATCTGTTCCTGCGGCGCGGAAGCCAGCACCTGTTTGAAAGCCAGATGCGCATCGCATTCCTCGGTCACGGCAAAGGCGGTGCCGACCTGCACGCCGGCCGCGCCCTGCGCCAGCCAGTGATGCAGCTTGCCGTGGTGGCCCAACCCGCCGGCCAGGATCAGCGGCACGGACTCCCAGGCCAGCCCCAGGCTGGCGAACAGCGTGCGGCATTCGTCCAGCACGCGCGCAAACGAGAACCGCTCATCGCCAATGTCCTCCATGCGCGAGGCGCCGAGGTGCCCGCCGGCATGCGCGGGATGTTCGATCACGATGGCATCGGGCAGCCGTCCCTTCTTCATCCACTTGCGCAGCACGAGGCTGACGCCACGGGCGTCGGACAGGATCGGGATCAAGGCCACCTTCGGGTGATTGGCGGTCAGTTCGGGGAGGTCGAGCGGCAGGCCGGCGCCCATGACGATGGCATCCGCGCCGCTATCGCACGCCTGCCGGACCAGCGCCGCGTGGGCGCCAACGGCCTTCATCACGTTGACGGCGACCATCCCTTGCCCGCCCGCCAAGTCCTTCGCCGCGCGCACCTCGCGGTCCAGCGCCACGAGGTTGGCGTGTTCGATGGCCGCCTTGTCGCGTTTGGCCGTGGCGGCCATCAGGTCGGGGTGATGATGGCGCAGGTCGATGCTGGCGATGGTGCCCATGGCGTTGTGGCGGGCCACCGTGCCGGCCAGCCGATGCGCGGAGATGCCCACGCCCATGCCGCCCTGCACGATAGGAAGCAGCTTGCGGCCGGCCAGGTTGAGCCATCGATGTGTCATGAGGAAATCCGAAGTCAGGAGGGGCAAAAAACGGCCCAGCGTCTCACGCGCATCGGGGTGGCAGTTTGCCCCAGATCAAATTGCGGGGGATCGGCGGCCCGTTCCGAGGACCTAGTTCGGCGGAACGAGACGGGTAGAACACAGCCGGGGTTTGCGCGGGGTCAAAGGTTCCCTCGATGGGCATGACTAGCATCCTTGATCGATCGCTACCCCATGCGCCGCACCGCGCATTTTCGCCATGGATGCCTCCCCGCCCGACGTGCATGATGTGCCCGATGCGCCAACCCCCCCAACCGAGCCATCGCGCCGCCAGCCCCGCCGGCCCCAACTGGTGGCACCCGCCGGCTCGCTCGCGGCCCTGCGCATGGCGCTGCAGCACGGCGCGGACGCCATCTACCTCGGGTTGCGCGATGCCACCAACGCGCGCAACTTCGGCGGCCTGAATTTCTCCGAGGACGACATCCGCACCGGCGTGGCCGAAGCCCGCGCGCGCGGCGCCGAAGTACTGTTCGCCATCAACACGTTTGCGCAGATGGGGCAGGTAGACCGCTGGCACCGCGCCGTGGACGCCGCCGCCGCGCTGGGCGCCGACGCGGTGATCATGGCCGATCCCGGCCTGATGGCCTACGCGGCGGAGAAGCACCCCGACCTGCGCCTGCACCTGTCCGTGCAGGGCTCGGCCACCCATGCCGATGCCATCGCGCTGATGCGCGAGCGCTTCGGTATCCGGCGCGTGGTGCTGCCGCGCGTGCTGACGCTGGCGCAGATCGCCAAGCTGGCCAGGCAGACCGATGTGGAACTTGAGGTCTTCGGCTTTGGCAGCCTGTGCGTGATGGCCGAGGGCCGCTGCCTGCTGTCCTCGTACGCGACCGGCGATTCGCCGAACAACCGTGGCGTCTGCTCGCCAGCCCACGCCGTGCGCTGGGACGAGGCGGACGGCACCATGCACGCGCGGCTCTCCGGCATCCTGATCGACAGCTACGCGCCCGGCGAGCCGGCCGGTTACCCCACGTTGTGCAAGGGCCGTTTCACCGTGGAGGGCGAGCACGGCTACGTGCTGGAGGAGCCCACCAGCCTCAACGCGCTGTCGCTGCTGCCGGCGCTGATCGACATCGGCATCGCCGCCATCAAGATCGAGGGCCGCCAGCGCAGCCCGCGCTATGTGGGCGATGTGGTGGGCGTGCTGCGCGCCGCCATCGACGGCGCCTGGCGCGACCCCCGGCGCTTCGTGCCACGCCAGGAATGGCAGGCCACATTGGGGCGCCATGCCGAGGGCGACCAGGTGACCCAGGGCGCCTATGACCGTCCGTGGCGCTGAAACCGTCCGCATCCCAGCCACCATGACCACATCCACTTCCCCCTATTCCTTGACCATCGCGCTCGGTCCGCTGCTCTACTACTGGCCCCGCGCGGACGTGCTGCGCTTCTATGCCGATGTGGCAGACGCCCCCGTGGAGCGCGTCTATCTTGGCGAAGCCGTCTGCACGCGCCGCCACGAATTGCGCCATGCCGACTGGCTGGACGTGGCACGGATGCTGCGCGATGCCGGCAAGGAGGTGGTGCTGTCCACCCCGGTACTGGTCGAATCGGACAGCGACATCGCGGCCATGCGCCGCGTCTGCGAGCAGGACGAGTTCCTCGTGGAGGCCAACGATCTTGGCGCGGTGCGCGCGCGGCGCGGGCGGCCGTTCGTCGCCGGGCCGCATCTGAACGTCTATCACGCCGATACGGCGACGTGGCTGGGCTCGCTGGGCGCGCGCGGGGTCGTGGCGCCGGTCGAGATGGACCACGCGGCGCTGGCCGCGCTGGCGGCGGCGCGGCCAGCCGGCATGCAGATCGAAGCGATGATCTGGGGCCGCATGCCGCTGGCGATCTCCGCGCGTTGCTTCACGGCCCGGCATCACCGCCTGCGCAAGGATGCCTGCGAGTTCCGTTGCCTCGACTACCCGGACGGGCTGGTCGCCCGCACGGGCGAAGGGCAGCCGTTCTTCGCCCTGAACGGCATCCAGACTCAGTCCGCAAGCTGCCTGGACCTGTGCGCGCACCTGCCGGAGATTCAGGCGATGGGCGTGGATGTGGTCCGCGTCAGCCCGCACGCCGTGGGCACGCTGGACGTCATAGCGCTGCTAGACGCCGTGCGTCACGGCCGCACCGGCGCCGCGCCCAGCGGCATCGTGCCCGCCGGCGCCTCGGCGAGCAACGGCTACTGGACCGGCCAGCCCGGCATTGCCTGGATAGCCGGCGCGCCCGCATGACTGCCCCAAGACCATCGATGAATTCTTCTTCCCTGATTGCCCGCATCCATCGCCGCCTGCCCGCCCCTGCGCAGGCCCTGCCGTTCGTGATGGCGCTGGAGTCCGCGCGCCGCGCCGGCTGGTTGCAGCCACCGTCCGCGCTGGGCGGTCATGCCTTCCTGCTCGTGGTGGAAGACCTCGGGCTGGACCTGCGTTTCCGCTGTGCAGGGGGCGTGTTCCGGATGGGGCCGTTCGATCCTGAACCCGCCCCGGCGCTGACGCTGCGCGCCCGCGCCGCCGATTACCTGCAACTGCTCGCCGGCCATGCCGATACCGACACGCTGTTCTTCCAGCGCCGGCTCTCGATTTGCGGGGACACCGCGCTGGGGTTGGAGGTCAAGTACTGGCTCGACGCCACGCCGCGTCCGGCCTGGGTCGAGCCCTGGGTGGCGCGGCTAGCGGTGCTGTTTCCCGAAGTCCGTGCCGCGTGAGAGCGACGGGCTGGCCCGTCAGGCCTCGGGCGCCAGATCGCCGTAGCGCACGCCGCGTGGCTTGAAGCAGCAACGGGCGCGGAGCACGGCACCGGGGAGGTTGGCGAGCGCGGGCATCGCCGTGAAGCCATCGAGCGTCGCCTGGAGGTCGGCCGCGCTGCGCGCCCGCACCACCGCGAACAGGTTGAAGGGCCATGCCGTGCCTCGGCGCGCGCGCCGGTAGCAGAGTGCCACCGCGGGCAGGCGGGCCAGCCGCTTGCCCAGCACATCCACACGTGCGTCGGGCGCATTCCATACGCACATCGCGTTGTGCACGAAGCCGAGTTGGCCCGGCTGGAGAATGGCGCCGAAGCGGCGGATCACGCCGGCCTCGCGCCAATGCGCCAGCCGGCGCCAGAGTTCGTGTAGCCCGATGCCGGTGCCACGCGCCATGGCGTGGTAGGGCTCGGGCGTCAGCGGCAGGCCGTCTTCCAGCGCTGCCACCAGCCGCCAGTCGGCATCGGTCATCAGGGGCCGCAGTGGCACCCCGGCATCGACGTGGTATTCACATTCCAGTGGCAGTGCGAGCGGCGTCTGGTGGACATCCGCGCCAATGCCGTCGAGTACGGTCGCCAGGTGGTCGGCATCGCGCGCACCGGCCACGAACCAGAGGTTGTAGCGGTGGCCGGTTCTGCAGTAGTGATGGCCGATGGCCGGGTCGGCGTTGAGTCGCCGCGCCACGCTCTCCAGCCGCGCCGCCGGCACGGACAGCGCCGCGAGCGTGGTGGCGCCGATGGCGTTCGGCGCGAAGCGGGCGCCGACATGGCTGATGCGGCCGCTGCCAACGTCGCGCGCCAGCAGCGACAGCAGGCCATGCTCGGACAGGCCGAGCGCCCGGGCCAGGCACCGGTAGGGCCGTGGCTCCAGCGGGAAATCTTGCCGAAGGCGTTGGTAGAGTGCAGTCTCGTCGATCATGGCGATATCCGGAGCAGCGGGCAGGATTGCGTGCCCGCCATGATGAGCCGGATACCCGGCCGCCCCGTTGACCCCCATCAAGCGCGGATCAGCGCCCCCGCACGAGCTGCCAGGCCCGTCCGAGGTAGGTGACCGAGGCGAAGCCGCTCCACACATGCACCAGCCGCGTGAACGGGAAGATCGCGAACAGCGAGATACCGAGGAACAGATGCACGCGGAACAGCAGCGGGGCATCGGCGATGAAGTCGGGCGCATCGGCGCGCAGCGTGACGATGTGCTGGGCCCAGGTCATCAGCTGCACCATCATGTGACCGTCCATATGGCCGGCGGACACGAAGATGGTCGAGAGCCCGGCCAGCAAGGTCGCCAGCAGCCAGAGCAGCAGCACCTTGTCGCCGGTACGCGTGACCGCGGCAACTCGGGCGTTGGTGAAGCGCCGATGCAACAGGATCAGCAGGCCGATCAGGCAGATCGTGCCCATGACTCCGCCGGCGCCCATCGCCACGGCCTGCTTGAGCGTGTGGGAGACACCGAGCGCGTCCCACACGGCCACGGGTGTGAGCAGGCCCGCCAGATGGCCGAAGAACAGCCCGAGGATGCCAACGTGGAACAGGATGCTGCCCAGCCGCAGGTTGCCGCGATAGAGCAGTTGGGAGCTGTCGGCCTTCCAGCCGTACTGCTCGCGCTCGAAGCGCGCCAGGCTGCCGAACAGGAACAGGGCGGCGGCGATATAGGGATAGATGCCGAAGAGGAACTGGTGGGCGAATGACATGGTGGTCGCCTGCGTCGTCAGGGAGGTCATTGGGGGGAGGGGGCGCGCCGGTCGTGGAAGCGCACCACTTGTTCAGCCGGCATGGCCGCCGCCAGCAACGGCTCCACGCCATCCGTGCCGGGGCCGAACAGTTCCAGCGCTTCGTCCATGTCGCGCACGGGCGGGTCGGTCCGGGCCTCGGGCTGCACGCTGGTCATTGAGCGCAGCACCGTGAACACGGTCGCGTACGGGCTGTCGTGGCGCGCCAGCCGGTCGCAGATGGCCGCCAGCACGTGGATGGCCTCGCCCAGCAACTGCTCGGCGCGCTGCGCCTGCCCGTCATCGGCCAGCGCGCCGAGGAACTCCAGGAACAGCGGCACGTAGTCGGGCAACTCGTTCGCCACCGGCTCGAAGCCGGCGCGCCGGTATTCGTCGATCAGATCGACCATGGCTTGCCCCCGGTCGCGGGACTCGCCATGGACGTGCTCGAACAGGTGCAGCGAATGCGCGGGATTGCGGTCGAAGGTGGCCACGTAGTGCTCCTGCAGCGCGATCAGCGGGCTGTCGCGCAGCGGGCCGGTCAGCGGGGCCAGCCCCGCGCGGGCGGCGGGCCAGGCGTCGAGCGCCTGTTCGATCTCGGGCATGGCCGCCTGCAGCGGCGCTTCGGGGTAGCCCAGCAAGGCGCTGAGCACGGGATAGAGGGTCATGATGGATCCGTTGTTAGCAGGTGTCAGCAGGTTTCAGTCGGCTTCTTGCGCGACTTGGGCATGTCCGCGAAGACCACGCTGCCCTGCGGCTTTTTGCCGAACAGCGAGCCCTCGGACGTACCGCCCGAGCAGCCGTTGCCGAACGTGAAGCCGCAGCTGCCTTTCTCGTTGAAGCTGTCCTCGACCATTTCCTTGTGTGACGATGGAATCACAAAACGATCCTCGTAATTGGCGATGGCCAGCAGGCGGTACATGTCCTCCACCTGCGCCGGGGTCAGCCCCACCTGCCGCAGCACGGCGAGGTCCGCCTCGCCATCCACGACTTCCGAGCGCTTGAACGCCCGCATGGCCAGCATGCGCTGCAGGGCGGTCAGCACTGGCGCCACGTCGCCGGCGGTCAGCAGGTTGGCGAGGTACTTGAGCGGAATGCGCAGGCCCTGCACGTCCGGGATCATCCCGTTCATGCCCATGAAGCCGCTTTCCGCCGCCGACTGGATCGGCGAGAGCGGCGGCACGTACCAGACCATCGGCAGCGTCCGGTATTCGGGATGCAGCGGGAAGGCGATCTTCCATTCGCAGGCCATGCGATAGACCGGCGACTTGCGCGCGGCATCGAGCCAGCTCTGCGGAATGCCCTGGCGCAGCGCCTCGGCCTGCACGGTGGGGTCGTTCGGGTCAAGGAAGACGTCGAGCTGGGACTGGTACAGGTCGCGCTCGTCCTCCACGCCGGCGGCGCTGGCGATGCGATCCGCGTCGTACAGCATCACGCCGAGGTAGCGGATGCGACCGACGCAGGTCTCGGAGCAGACGGTCGGCTGGCCGCCCTCGATGCGCGGGAAGCAGAACGTGCACTTCTCCGCCTTGCCGCTCTGCCAGTTGAAATAGATCTTCTTGTATGGACAACCAGAGATGCACATCCGCCAGCCACGGCACTTGTCCTGGTCGACCAGCACGATGCCGTCGTCCTCGCGCTTGTAGACCGAGCCGCTCGGGCAGGACGCCACGCAGGCCGGGTTCAGGCAGTGCTCGCACAGACGGGGCAGGTACATCATGAAGGTGTTCTCGAAGGTCGAGTACATCTCCTTCTGCACGTTCTCGAAGAGCTGGTCGCGGCTGCGCGAGGCGAACTCGCCGCCGAGGTCATCCTCCCAGTTCGGCCCCCATTCGATCTTCTCCATCTTCTTGCCCGTCAGCACGGACACCGGCCGGGCGGTAGGCGGCGTCGGCATCAGCGGCGCCTTCTGGAGGTGCTCGTAGTCGTAGGTGAACGGCTCGTAGTAGTCGTCGATCTGCGGCAGGTTCGGGTTGGCGAACAGGTTCGACAGAATGCGCGCGCGGCCGCCCTGGCGTGGCGTGAGCGAGCCGTCGGGCTGGCGCTGCCAGCCGCCGTTCCACTTGCGCTGGTTTTCCCATTCCTTGGGATAGCCGATGCCGGGCTTGGTCTCGACGTTGTTGAACCAGGCGTACTCCACGCCGTCGCGGCTGGTCCAGACGTTCTTGCAGGTCACTGAGCAGGTATGGCAGCCGATGCACTTGTCGAGGTTCAGCACCATGGCCACCTGGGCGCGGATCTTCATCGCGGGGCTCCTTCTTCTTGTGCGGACTGGGGCAGTGGGGTATCCATCCAGTCCACCTTGTTCATCTTGCGCAGGATCACGAATTCATCGCGATTGCTGCCGACCGTGCCGTAGTAGTTGAAGCCGTAGGCCAGTTGCGCGTAGCCGCCGATCATGTGGGTCGGCTTGGTGACCGCCCGCGTGACCGAGTTGTGGATGCCGCCGCGCATGCCGCTCATCTCGGCGCCGGGCACGTTCACGATCTTTTCCTGCGCGTGATACATCAGGCACATGCCTTGCGGCACACGCTGGGACACCACCACCCGGGCGGTCAGCGTGCCGTTGACGTTGAAGACCTCCACCCAGTCGTTGTCCCGGATGCCGTTGGCGCGCGCCTCGGCCTCCGAGATCCACACGTGCGGCCCCCCGCGCGAGAGCGTGAGCATGCGCAGGTTGTCCGAGTAGGTGGAGTGGATGCCCCACTTCTGGTGCGGGGTGATCCAGTTCAGCACCAGCTCCGGGTTGCCGTTGGGCTTGCGGCCCAGCATCGGCGCCACCGTGCGGGTGTCGATGGCCGGCTTGTAGACGCAGGCGCCCTCGCCGAAGTCGAGCATCCACCGGTGGTCCTGATAGAACTG
Organism: Cupriavidus sp. 10L43_2; assembly: GCF_056395265.1. NCBI lineage: Bacteria > Pseudomonadati > Pseudomonadota > Betaproteobacteria > Burkholderiales > Burkholderiaceae > Cupriavidus > Cupriavidus sp. 10L43_2. The sequence continues at coordinate 35,850 of NZ_JBFTJE010000028.1, read as the reverse complement.
CTGGCGCCCGGTCAGCGTGCGCCAGGGAATCAGCTCGTGGACATTGGTGTAGCCGGCGTTGTAGCTGACTTCCTCGGATTCCAGCCCGGACCACGTCGGCGCGGAGATGATCTTGCGCGGCTGGGCCTGTACGTCCCGGAAGCGGATCTTGTCGTGCTCCCGACCCAGTGCCAGGTGGGCGTGCGGGCGGCCCGTGATCTTGGACAGCGCCTCCCACGCCTTCACCGCCACGTGGCCGTTGGTCTCGGGCGCGAAGGTCAGGATCATCTCGGCGGCGTCGATGGCCGTCTCCAGCCGGGGCCGACCGTAGCTGACGCCGGGCGCGGTCACGGTCTGGGTCAGGTGGCCCAGTTCGGCCACCTCGTGCCTGGTATCCCAGCCGATGCCCTTGCCGCCGTTCCCGAGCTTGTCCAGCAGCGGGCCCACGGAGGTGAACTTCTTGTAGAGATCCGCGTAGTTGCGCTCCACCACGGTCATCGACGGCGCGGTCTTGCCGGGGATCAAATCGCACTCGCCGTGCTTCCAGTCGCGCGGCTCGAAGGGCTGGCCCAGCTCGCCCGGCGTGTCGTGCAGCAGCGGCGTGCAGACCAGATCCTTGCGCGTGCCCAGGTACGGGCCGCCAATCTCGCTGAACTTCTCGGCGATGGCCTTGTAGATCTCCCAGTCGGTCTTGCTCTCCCACAGCGGCTGCACGGCCTCGGAGAGCGGGTGGATGAACGGGTGCATGTCCGACGTGTTCAGGTCGTCCTTCTCGTACCAGGTGGCCGTGGGCAGGACGATGTCGCCGTAGAGGCAGGTCGTGCTCATGCGGAAGTCGAGCACCGTCAGCAGGTCCAGCTTGCCCTCGGCGGCCGGGCGGACGTTGACCTCGCTCGGGCGGATGGCGTCGCGCTCGTCGCTGAACACGGCGTTCTGCGTGCCGAGCAGGTACTTGAGGAAGTACTCATGGCCCTTGCCCGAACTCCCCAGGATGTTGGAGCGCCACACGAACATGTTGCGCGGGAAGTTGGCCGGGTTGTCGGGGTCGTCGCAGGCGAATTGCAGGGCGCCGGACCTGAGCTGGTCGACGGTATAGGCTACCGGGTCCTGCCCGGCGCGCTCGGCGGCGTCCACCACATCGAGCGGATTTGCGCCCAATTGCGGCGCGGACGGCAGCCAGCCCATGCGTTCCGACTTGGCGTTGAGGTCCAGCAGCGACAGCCCGGCGTAGCGCGCCTTGTCCGCCGTGGGCGCGAGGATCTCGTCCACGGCGAGCTTCTCGTGGCGCCACTGGCTGGTGTGGTTGTAGAAGAACGAGGTGCCGTTCATCTGGCGCGGCGGGCGCGACCAGTCCAGCCCGAAGGCCAGCGGCGCCCAGCCGAACTGGGGCCGCAGCTTCTCCTGCCCCACGTAGTGCGCCCAGCCGCCGCCGCTCTTGCCGATGCAGCCGCACATCATCAACAGGTTGATGATGCCGCGATAGATCATGTCGTTGTGGTACCAGTGATTCAGCGCGGCGCCGACGATGACCATGCTCTTGCCCTGCGTGCGGTGGGCGTTCTCGGCGAACTCGCGCGCCACCTGCGTCACCAGGCGGGCCGGCACGGTCGTGTGCTTCTCCTGCCAGGCGGGGGTGTAGGGCACGTCGTCATCGAAGGAGGTCGCCACGTTCGGCCCGCCCAGGCCCTGGTCCACGCCATAGTTGGCCAGCTGCAGGTCGTAGACCGTGGCGACCAGCGCCGTGCTGCCATCGGCCAGCGTCAGGCGGCGCACCGGCACGCGGCGGCGCAGCAGCGCGTCATGCTCGCCGCCGAAGTAGGGGAAGCCGACTTCCGCCACGGTGTCTTCATGGCCGAGCAGCGACAGGCGCGGATCGATCGTCTTGCCGTCCTGGCTGTCGCGCAGCTCCAGATTCCAGCGGCCGGCCGTGTCGTCGCCGGGCGTCCAGCGGAAGCCGATCGAGCCGTTCGGGGCAGTCACCTCCCCGCTGGCATCGTCGATCAGCAGCGTCTTCCACTCCGCATGCCGGGACTCGCCGAGACTGCCGTCGAGATGGGAGGCGCGCAGGAAGTGATCGGGCACCAGCGTGCCGTCCTGCTCGCGCAGCCGCACCAGCATCGGCATGTCGGTGTACTGCTTCAGGTAGTCGCGGAAGTAGGCGGACTTGCCGCCCACGTGGAATTCCTTGAGTACGACGTGGCCCATGGCCATGGCCAGCGCGGCGTCGGTGCCCTGCTTGGGGGCGAGCCAGATGTCGCCGAACTTGACCATCTCGCCGTAGTCGGACGAGACCGCCACGGTCTTGGTGCCCTTATAGCGCACCTCGGTGTAGAAGTGGGCGTCCGGCGTGCGCGTCTGCGGCACGTTGGAGCCCCAGACCATCAGGTAGGTGGCGTTGTACCAGTCGGCGGACTCGGGCACGTCGGTCTGCTCGCCCCAGGTCTGCGGGCTGGCCGGCGGSAGGTCGCAGTACCAGTCGTAGAAGGACAGGCAGGCGCCGCCGAGCAGGCTCAGGTAGCGGGCGCCGGCCGCGTAGGACACCATCGACATGGCCGGGATGGGCGAGAAGCCGATCACGCGGTCCGGGCCGTACTGCTTGACCGTGAACGCGTTGGCGGCGGCGATGATCTCGGTGGCCGTGGCCCAGTCGGCCCGGACAAAGCCGCCCAGCCCGCGCACGCTCTTGTAGCGGGCGGCGCGTTCGGGGTCCTGGCTGATCCAGGCCCAGGCGGCGATCGGGTCCATGGTCTGGCGCGCCTCGCGCCACATGGCCATCAGCCGGCCGCGGATCATCGGGTACTTCACGCGCTGGGCGGAGTAGACGTACCAGCTGTACGAGGCGCCGCGCGGGCAGCCGCGTGGCTCATGGTTGGGCAGGTCCGGGCGCGTGCGTGGGTAGTCGGTCTGCTGGGTTTCCCAGGTAATCAGGCCGTTCTTGACGTAGACCTTCCACGAGCAGGAGCCCGTGCAGTTGACGCCGTGGGTGGACCGCACCACCTTGTCGTGCTGCCAGCGGGTGCGGTAGCCGTCTTCCCACTTGCGGTCTTCGTTGACCACGGCGCCGTGGCCGTCGGCATAGGTGGACGTGACGCGCGACAGGAACTTCAGTCGATCGAGGAAATGACTCATGGTTTGGCTCCAGCAGGGACACTTGCAGCTTACGGAGCGCGTGCCGCGCAGGCCATTCGCTGGTGGAGCAGGGGAGACGACGGCGATCGGCCTAGGCGGGACCCGTCGGCATCGTCCGGAAGAACTATGCCGACGGGCGGGGTTGACGCGCGGGTGAAGCAGGAATCAGCAGGGCATGGCCGCGTTGCGGCGCGCGTAGCACCACCAGGTAATCGCGGCGCAGCTGATATAGAACAAGATGAAGAGATGGAGCGCAGCGTCCGGCGCGCCGGTCATCTCCAGCGCGGTGCCGAAGCTCTTGGGGATGAAGAAGCCGCCGTACGCGCCGATGGCGCCGGAGAAGCCGAGCACGGCGGCGGATTCCCGGGCGGCGTCCTGCACGGCCACCCGCTGGGCGGGCGCGCCCGGGCCGGCGGCGCGCAGGCGCTCGGTCAGGAAGATCACCGGGATCATGCGGAAGGTGGAGCCGTTGCCGATGCCGGTCAGCGCGAACAGCACGATGAACGCGCCCAGGAAGCCGCTGAAGCTGCCGCCCGTGCCGTTGTGCGGCAGCGCCGCCAGCACGGCCACCACGCCGCCGATCATGCCGAGGAAGCTCCACAGCGTGACCCGCGCGCCGCCGAGCTTGTCTGACAGCCAGCCGCCCACCGGGCGCGTCAGCGCGCCGACCAGCGGGCCCAGGAAGGCGTAGGCCGTGGGGTTCACGTTCGGGAACTGCGACTTGGTCAGCAGCGCCAGCCCGGCCGAGAACCCGATAAACGAGCCGAAGGTGCCCACGTAGAGCCAGCACATCAGCCAGTTGTGGCGGCGCCGGAAGATCACCGCCTGCTCCGCGAACGAGGCGCGGGCATCGGCAATATCGTGCATGCCGAACCACGCCGCCAGCGCCGACACGGCGATAAACGGCACCCAGATAAAGCCCGCGTTCTGGAGCCAGAGCTGTTGCGTGGCGCCGTTGGCCGCGTATTCCTGCCCGGCCCCGCCCAGCGCGCCGAACACGGCCACCGACACCACCACCGGTGTCACGAACTGCACGATCGAGACGCCGAGGTTGCCGATGCCGGCGTTCAGGCCCGTGGCCAGCCCCTTGCGCGCCTTCGGGAAGAAGAAGCTGATGTTCGCCATCGACGAACTGAAGTTGGCGCCGCCCAGCCCGCACAGCAGGGCCAGCCCCAGCAGCGTCGGGTAGCTGGTGGACGGGTCGCGCAGCGCGAAGCCCATGCCGAGCGCCGGAATCAGCAGCAGCGCGGTGGAGATGGCGGTGAAGCGCCGCCCGCCGAAGATCGGCACGAGGAAGGAGTAGAAGATGCGCAGCGTGGCGCCGGACAGCGCCGGCAGGGCGGTCAGCCAGAACAGCTGGTTGCCGGTGAAGTGGAAGCCGGCGCGGTCCAGGTTCACGGCCACCACGCTCCAGAGCATCCAGACCACGAAGGCCAGCATCAGCGCGGGAATGGAGATGCAGAGGTTGCGGTAGGCGATGCGCGCGCCCTGGTATTTCCAGAACGCCGGGTCTTCAGGTTCCCAGCGGGTCAGTACGGAGGTGCTCATGGCGTTATCTCGTCGAAGGGGGGAAGGTGGGAAAGATTCAGGCCACCGCCGGGGCGGCGCCGCGATGGCTGTAGTGCATCCACACCAGACTCACGCAGACGGTGCCGTACATCAGCATGAAACAGCTGCTGCGCACGCCGGTCAGGTCGGCCAGCGCGCCGAACAGGATCGGCAGGATGAAGCCGCCGAGCCCCCCGGCCAGCCCCACCACGCCGGAGACGGCGCCGATGTTCTGCGGGAAGTCATTGGCGATGAACTTGAATACCGACGCCTTGCCGATGGCGAACGCGATGCCCACCGCGAACAGCAGCACCGTGAACAGCGTGGGGGACAGGCCGAGGTGGAAGGCCAGCGGACCGTTGGCGGTCTGGATCACGAGGTCGGTCTGCGGGTAGCTGAGCAGGAAGAAGCCAACCCAGCTCACCCACATCACCCACCAGGTGGTGCGATGGGCGCCGTAGCGGTCCGAGATCCAGCCGCCGATGGCGCGCAGCATGCCGCCGGGCAGGGAGAAGCACGCGGCCAGGAAGGCGGCGATGCGGATGTCGAACCCATATTCGCCGATGTAGTAGCGCGTCATCCACAGCGCCAGCCCCACGTAGCCACCGAACACCACCGAGTAGTACTGGGAGTAGCGCCAGACCCGTGGGTCGCGCAGCATGGCCATCTGGGCGCGCCAGCCGGCGCTGCCGGCGGCCACGCGGTGCGCCGGGTTGCTGGCCGAGAAGACCCAGAACAGCAGCGCCGTGGCCAGCATCGCCACCGCGTAGACCTTCGGCACGATGGTCCAGGTGCCGGCGGCGGCGATCAGCGCCGGGGCGACGAATTTGGTTAGCGCGGCCCCGGAGTTACCGGCGCCGAAGATGCCCATCGCCAGCCCCTGCCGATGGCGCGGGAACCAGCGCGCCACATAGGGCGTGCCCACCGAAAACGAGCCGCCGGCCAACCCGAGCAGCAGCCCGAGCGCCAGCAGCTGCCAGAGGGTGGTGGCATAGGCGAGCAGCCAGATCGGCACCACGGTGGCCAGCATCAGCAGGAAGAAGACGATGCGGCCGCCGTAGCGGTCGGTCCAGATGCCCAGCGGCACGCGGATCAGCGATCCGCTCAGCACCGGCATGGCGGCCAGCAGGCCGAATTCGGTGTCGTTCAGGCCAAGCTGCTGCTTGAGCGGAATGCCGAGCACGGCGAACACCATCCAGACAGCGAAGCAGATGGTGAACGCGAACGTGCTGGAGGCCAGCACGCCGTTGGCGCGGCGGGAGATCGCCGGCGCGTCGTGCAGGACGGCGGAGGAGGGGGGAGGGGACGAGGATGAGGGGGAGGCCATCGAGAGGTCCTAATGGACAACAAGGGATGGCCCCCAGCGTAGGCACGGCTGCCTGCCGTGCCTATTCGCCGGCCGGGGAGCGGGCGGGGCGGGTGGCCCCTGTCGATGGAACTAGTCCGGTTGGTGGTTATCGATCGGACAAATTCGAGAACGCGGGTCAGGCAGTCACGATGCCTCCGGGGCCAGCCCGGCGGCCTGACCGCCATCGCTCCGCCGTTCGGCCCGCACGGCCAGCAGCGCGATGCCCAGCGCGCCCAGCGGCGCCAGCGCCGCGATCCACGGCAGCGCGGTCAGCCCCGGGCCGTGGTCGACCACCACGCCACCGAGCCACGCGCCAATGCCGTTGCCGAGGTTGAACGCGGCGATATTGAAGCTCGACGCCAGGTTCTGGCCCGCGCCGTGGGCGTGGCGCAGCACGCGCAGCTGCAGCGGGGAGACCGTGGCGAACGCGGCCACGCCCAGCGCGCCGACGAACGCCACCACCGCCACTGGCTGGTGGAGCGCCAGCGTCATCGCGGCCAGCACCAGCGTCAGCACCGTCAGCGAGCCCAGCAGCGCACCCGTGGGACGCCGGTCCGCCATGCGTCCGCCGAGGATATTGCCGATGATCATGCCGCCGCCGAACAGCAGCAGGATGGGCGACACCGCCGCCTCGCCGTAGCCCGAGACCCGGGTCAACAGCGGCTGCACATAAGTAATCACCGCGAAGATACCGACCGATTGCAGCACCGTCATCAGCAGGCCGAGCAGCACTTGGGGGCGGGCGATGGTGCGCAGTTCGTCGGCAAGGCGGGCCGGCGCGGCGTCGTCGCGGCTGCGCTGCACCAGCAGGGCGATCACCGCCAGCGAGGCCAGGCCGATCACGGTCATCGCCCAGAACGTGCTGCGCCAGCCGAAGTGCAGGCCGAGCCAGGCGCCGGCGGGCATGCCGAGCAGCGTGGCCAGCGTGAGGCCGGAGAACATCACCGAGATGGCCGAGGCGCGGCGGTTGGCGGGCACGAGGCCGGTGGCCACCACGGCGCCCACGCCGAAGAACGTGCCGTGCGTGAGCGAGGTCACCACGCGCGCAATCATCAGCGTGGTGTAGTCGGGCGCCAGCGCGCAGGCGGCGTTGCCGATGGTGTAGATCGCCATCAGCACCAGCAGCACGGCCTTGCGCGGCATGCGGCGGGTGAGCAGCGTGAGGACCGGCGCCCCGGCGAACACGCCGAGCGCGTAGCCGGAGACCAGCATGCCGGCGGCGGCGATGGTCACGCCGAGGTCCGCCGAGACCTGGAGTAGCAGCCCCATGATGACGAATTCGGCACATCCGATGCCGAACGAGCCGGCGGTCAGGGCATACAGCGCCACGGGCATCCGCGAGGACGGGCCGGTGGCGGGGGTGGAAGGGAGGGGCGCGGCCATGTCGGGAAGTTGGGGACGGATTCTGGAAGGCGCCAGTGTCGGCCTTTCGCAGCTTCCGAAAAACGGGCAAGATCCAGAATCAGTTTCAAGAAATCATTGAGAATCGGATCGGATCATGGACCGGATTGGCGACATCGGCTTGTTTCTGCGCGTGCTGGACCTCGGCTCGATCAGCGCGGCGGCGCGCAGCCTCGACCTCTCGGTGGCCGTGGCCAGCCAGCGGCTGCAACGGCTGGAGCGCGACCTGGGCGTGCGCCTGCTGCATCGCACGACCCGGCGGCTGCATGCCACCCCCGAAGGCGCGGTGCTGGCGGAGCAGGGCCGGGCGCTGGTGGAAGACCTGGAGGCGTTGTCCGGCTCGCTGCGGCAGGCGGGCGCCGGCGTGACCGGGGTGCTGCGGATTACCACCTCGGCCTCGTTCGGCCGGCAGTATCTGTCGCCGCTGCTGCCGGATTTCCTGCGCGCCCATCCCGGCGTGCGCCTCAGCATCAGCCTGACCGACCATGTACTCGATCTGGTCAGCAGCGGCTTCGACCTCGCCATCCGCATCGGCACACTGGCGGACTCCACGCTGGTAGCGCGCAAGCTGGCGGACAACCAGCGTCTGCTGTGCGCCTCGCCCGACTACCTGGCGCAGCATGGCTGGCCGCAGACGCCGCAGGACCTCGCCCATCATCAATGCCTGATCCTGGTCGGCAGCCAGGGCCGCTCCGATGTCTGGCGGATGGGCGATGGCGCCGGCGGCGAGGTGGCCGTGCGCGTGCAGGGCCGGGTGGAGGCCAATACGGGCGAGTTGCTGGCCGATGCGGCGCTCGCCGGCTTCGGCATCGCCATGCATTCAGTCTGGCATGTCAGCGCCGACCTGCGGGCTGGCCGGTTGGTGCCGGTGCTGCCCGACTACCCGCTGGCCGACAGCGGCATCTACGCGGTGATGCCGCAGCGCCGGCTGGTGCCGCCGCGCGTGCGGGCCTTCGTCGATTTCCTCGCCGAACAGTGGGGCGACGCCCCGCCCTGGGCGGCCGGCTGGGTCGATGGCGGGGTGGATGGCACCCGGGCTGGGTGATGGTCACGAGACAAACTGCTTAAATCTTGAGCAGTCCGGTGGGGTAACGCACAGACGCGGCCCCGGGGGTGCGACGCCACAGGATATCCACAGAACCTGTGGATATCCTCAACGTGGGCCAGACCACGCCCCAAAAGCGCCTCCTGCGGCTATGCTGTGCCACCATCCTCGGTCAACTGTCAGCTTCGTGCTTCCTATGCGCAAGATCCGGCTTGTTGCGGCAAGGGTTTTCCCGATGTTTCTCGTGGTTGTGGCTGGCGCCGGCCTGTCCGGCTGCGTGGCCCAGTACCGCGTGCCCTCGGGCGCCCCCTATGCCAGCGTGCGGCTGCTGACCAATACCGATGAGAACACCACCTTCAGCGTGGTGGACCCGGCGAAGTGCCCGACGCCGGCCCGGCCGCTGGTGCTGGCCGGCATGGGCAAGCAGCTCGCCGCGATGGGGCGAGACCGGGGGCTGGACATGGCAGGCAGTTCTCCCGAGCCGCCCGCGCAGACGCGCGAGCGCAAGGTGGCGGTCGGCAAACGGGTGTATGTCGCGGTGACGTCGATGGCGGCGCCGCCGGCCGAAGAGATACGCTGCGCGGCGGGGGTGTCATTCATTCCGCAGTCAGGCGCGCAATATGAAATCCGCTATACGCGCGATGAAGCGGCGAGCCAATGCGCGGCGCGCGTGCTGCGCCTGCAGCCAAGGCCCGATGGCGGGGCCAATCTGGTGCAGGAAACCAGCCAGCAGGGATTCCGGGCGTTGCGAAAGGAGTTGATTTGCGACGCGCCGGGCGTTGAGCCGGCGCGCGCAGGGCAATAAGCGTCAGCGCTTATCGAGAGGAATATCGAACTCAGGCTTGTTCGATCAGGAAGCGCTCGGGGCGCTTGCCCAGCCATGCCGGGGCGCGGCCACGGCCCGACCAGGTCTTGCCGGTTTTCGGGTCCTGGTATTTCGGGGGCAGCGCTGCGGTCTTGCGTGCCGGGCTGGCACCGCTGCCAGCGGGACGACCACGACGGCGCTTCGGCGCAATATCGTCGACCGTCAGGTCGTAATCGGCCATCAATTGGCGAATCTGCGCCACGACGCCAGAGACTTCATTGGCGCGCACCTCGCTGAGTTTGGCTTCCAGTGCTTCTTTTTCAGCCAGTAGTTGCTTGTAGGTCGGCATTTTGGATCCCCGTTCAGATTGTTGTTCGCGGCATGTTACAGGACATTGCTGACTATTGTCGTGACTAGTCGTCCCATAAAATATTACAAAAGATAAACGGATTTTCCTAATAAAAAACGTTTGTTCCAGATGTGGGATCTGAATCGGACTACGCAAGTCCGTATTTTCGGATTTGAACGAATTTCAATGTCGATGCATTTCGACGAATGCCGACGAATCTCGACCAATGCCGAAATCGCGGAGCGAAAATCGCCGCGCATGACAGGCGCCGCGCAGGATTGGCGGCACTGATATTTTTGGCGACTCGGCAAGAAAAAAACCCCCGGAGGGAAAGACTCCGGGGGCTGYGAATTCCACTGGTTACCCAGGGTGGTACCGCACACATCGTTGACCGATGGGATCGGACATTTCTTAGATTGCCCAGCCTCCGGCATAGAAGGCGGCCAGCGCCACGGCAATGGCCACGGTGCCGATATTGAGCTTGCGCCATTCGCCCGAGACGATTCGGCCAATCACCAGCGTGCAGAAACCGAGCATGATGCCGGTGACGATATTGCAGGTCAGCACGATAAAGACCGCGCAAACCAGACCGGCCATGGCATCGACCAGATCGTCCATATGCAGGCGGCTGACGCTGGACAGCATCAGCAGGCCCACGTACATCAGCGCAGGCGCCGTGGCGTACGACGGCACCAGCCCGGCCACCGGCGAGAAGAACATCACGGCCAGGAACAGCACGCCGACGGTCACCGCTGCGAGGCCGGTGCGCGCGCCGGCGGCCACGCCCACGGTGGACTCGATATAGGCCGCCGCCGGGGCGCCGCCGAACATCGCCGAGAAGATCGAGCTGACCGAGTCGGCGGTCAGCGCGCGGCCGCCGTTATGGATGCGGCCGGTGGCGTCGAGCTGGTTGGCCTGGCCGGCCACCGCGCGGATCGTGCCGGTGGCGTCGAACACGGCGGTCATCACCAGCGCCAGCACGCTGGGCAGCACGGCGGCGGACAGCGCGCCGCGGATGTCCATCGCACCGATCAGCGAGGCATGGCCGGGCGTCGACAGGCTCGGCAGCGCGAACACGCCGGTGTACTTCACGGCCGGGTCGAACATCAGGCCCAGCGCCGAGATGACGATGATGACCAGCAGGATGCCGCCCGGCACGCGACGGCGCTCCAGGCCGAAGATCGCCGCCAGCCCGAGTACCGACATCACCACCGGGAACGCCGTGATGTGGCCCAGTTGCACGGGCAGGCCGGSGCCGGGATTCTTGACCACCAGGCCGACCTCGTTCGAGGCAATCAGCAGTAAGAAAAGTCCGATGCCGATCCCCGCGCCATGGGCCACGCCGGCCGGCAGGTTACGCAGGATCCAGGCGCGCACGCCGGTGACCGAGATCGCCGTGAAGACCACGCCCATCAGGAACACGGCGCCGAGCGCCACCTCGGGAGAGAGCTTCTGTCCGAGCACGAGGCCGAAGGCCATGAAGGCGGTGAGGGAGATGGCGCAGCCGATGGCGATGGGCAGCTTGGCCCAGAGCCCCATCAGCAGCGAGCCGAAGGCCGTGGTCAGGCACACGGCCACGAACACCGCGCTGGTGTCGAAGCCGGCCTTGCCGAGCATGCCCGGCACCACGAACACGGCATAGACCATCGCCATGAAGGTGGTGGTGCCGGCCACCACCTCGCGGCGCCGCGTGCTGCCGCGTGCGCTGATCTGGAAATACTCGTCGATTTTTCCCGCGCGGCCGGCGCGCGTGCCCTGCGCGTGCGCTACGTCATCCACGTCCGTGACGGACGGATACGGCTGTTCGATCATGATGGTCTGCCTCCTTGCAGGGGCGCCGCGCCGGTCCGCGTACGGATACGGCGTCAGCTTGTCTCACGTGGTTCTGGGTGCGAGGGCGGAGGTCCCGGTGGCATCGGTGCTCGGGGTGCGGGCGTCTCTTTCCTCGGTGTCCGGCCCGGGGGCCGGTGGCCGGTCGGCTGCCTCTGGCGGGCAGGATCCGGCGAGGCTCAACGGTAGGGGAGCGCTGCGCCGCTTTCATCATCGGGGCGCGATGCGGAACATGCGGGGCGCCGAATAACCACGGGTTTGCGGTGCTTCCGGAGGCTCAGGGATTTCCCTCGGTGGACGGCCGGACGGCGATTTTGGCCTTCGATGGGCCCTGGAAGGTAGGTTCCGGTCACATGGCCGGGGCATCCTGCCGGAAAGCGGGCGGGATCGCTAAAGGTCCCGGCGGCGGCGCCGATAGACCTTTGGCAACACCTGTCCATTTACCCATAGTCACCCCCAGCCAGCAGCGGAGCAAGCACGATGACCAGCGCGATGAGAGACATTGACGAGCGCACGAACCTGACCAACAACAATCAGTTCGAACTGCTGTTGTTCCGACTTGGCGACGCGGCGAACAGCGGGCAATCCGAACTGTTCGGCATCAACGTATTCAAGGTCCGCGAAATCCTGGTGATGCCGTCGGTGACCACCGTGGTGGGCGCCGAGCCGTCCATCCTCGGCATGGCCGACATCCGGGGCCAGGTGATTCCCGTGATCGACCTGCCGCGCCTGCTGGAGTGCCAGCCGAAGTCCGGCCTGAACATCATGCTGGTGACGGAGTACGCGCGCTCCACCCAGGGCTTTGCCGTGGAAGCCGTGGAAGAGATCGTGCGCCTGGACTGGAGCCAGGTGATCTCGGCCGAGACGAGCGTCAAGGGCGGGCTGGTGACCAGCATCGCCAAGCTCGATGTCGGCGGCGAGAACCCGCGTCTGGTGCAGGTGCTCGACGTGGAGCAGATCCTGCGCGATGTGCTGCCCACCCGCCAGCCGGACGTGGACCCGGCCACCGTGGGCCCGGCGCTGAACCTGCGCCCTGGCACCAAGGTGCTGGCCGCCGATGACTCGGCGCTGGCGCGCGGCCTGATCGAGAACGGCCTGAAGGCGATGGGCGTGCAGGTGGTGATGACCAAGACGGGCCAGGAGGCATGGGAGATGCTGGGCAGCATCGCCGATCTCGCCGCCTCGCAGGGCAAGACCATCCGCGACGAGATCGCGCTGGTGCTGACCGACCTGGAAATGCCCGAGATGGACGGCTTCACGCTCACGCGCAAGATCAAGAGCGACGCACGGCTCAAGTCCCTGCCGGTGGTCATCCACTCGTCGCTCTCCGGCGAGGCCAGCGAGGAGCACGTGCGCAAGGTCGGCGCCGATGCCTATGTGTCGAAATTCCTGGCGAAGGATCTCGCGGACACCATCCGCGGCGTGATGGCCCGCCATCCGTAAACGCGTCTTTTCCCCTCTCCCTTTGGGAGAGGGGCAGGGGAGAGGGCCGGCGGTTCAACATGCAGTGTCGCATCGAGAACCACTTGCCCTCTCCCCCAACCCCTCTCCCGCAAGCGGGCGAGGGGAGCAACGCCTCCCCTCTCCGAAACCAGTTGCATAAAAATCGGGCAGTCCAGCTCTTTCCAATGCTGGCGCGGGTTTGCGGGTCGCGGGGTGGGCGATTATCCACTGGAACTGTGGATAGCTCTCGTTCGCATTCTTCGCCCGCCTGCCCCGGCTCTCCCCTGTTTACATCAGCTGCTTACTTCGGCTGCTCCACCGTACGCAGGTACGGCTTCAGCGTCTTGAAGCCCTGTGGATATTTCTTCTTCGCATCGTCGTCCGAGACCGATGTCGGGATGATCACGTCCTCGCCCGGTTTCCAGTTGACGGGCGTGGCCACGGTGTGCTTTGCGTTGAGCTGGAGCGAGTCCAGCAGGCGCAGCACCTCGTCGAAATTGCGGCCCGCGCTCATCGGATAGACCAGCATGGCCTTGACCTTCTTGTCCGGGCCGATCATGAACACCGAGCGGATCGTGGCGTTGTCCACGGCGGTGCGTTTGCCGCCGCTAGCCTCGGGGTGAATCATGTCGTACAGCTTGGCCACGTGCAGGTCCGCGTCGCCGATCATCGGATAGTTGACCGCGCTGCCCTGGGTCTCCTCGATGTCCTTGGCCCAGCGCTGGTGGTCGTCAACCGGGTCGATCGACAGGCCGATGATCTTGGTATTGCGCTTGTCGAACTCGGGCTTGAGCTTGGCCATGTAGCCCAGCTCGGTCGTGCAGACCGGGGTGAAGTCCTTCGGATGCGAAAACAGGATCGCCCAGCTGTCACCCATCCATTCGTGAAAGCGAATCTTGCCTTCCGTGGTATCAGCGGTGAAGTCAGGGGCTTCTTCGCCTAGTCGAATTGCCATGTCGCACTCCTTGTTTCAGTCAGGGCCAGGTGGATGATTGGGCTGCCGGCGTCGCCGGGGAACTCCAGTATAGGAATTACACGGTGAAAAAACTCCCTCCACGGGCGTATGGTCGGCGTAGTCTCGGCGTCACATTTCGGAGGGGGAAAGGGACGGCGCTACGCCGGCCGTTCCAGGTCCGCGATCACCGCGCGCAGGAAGCGCGCCGCCTCCCCGCCCGTGACCACGCGGTGGTCGAAGGTCAGCGAGAGCGGCATCACGCGATGCACGGCGGGCTGGCCGCCGGCCGCCACCACTTCGTCACGTATACGCCCGGCGCCGAGGATGGCCACCGTGGGCGGCACCACGATCGGCGCCGCGTAGCGGCCCGCGATCATGCCGAAGTTGGACAGCGTGATGGTGTTGCCGCGCATCTCCTCCGGGGCGATGGTGCGCGCGATGATGTCCGCGCGCATGCGGTCGAGCCCGGTGCGCAGGTCGGCGGCGTCGCGCTTGCCGACGTTGCGCAGCACCGGCACGAACAGACCCTCGGGCAGGTCGGCAGCAATGCCGACGTCGATCCGCTCCAGCACATGGCGCCGCCCGCTCTGGCCCTCGTACCACGCGTTGAGCCCCGGCTCGGCATGCACGCCGGCCACCAGCGCGCGCACCAGCCGGATCGTGATGTCGTTGCCCGGCCCCGCATCCTGCTGCCAGGCGTGCAGGTCGGCATCGTCCATGACCGTGGCCGCCGCCACCTCGCTCTGTGCGCGGGCCATGTTCTGGGCCATCGCCCGGCGCACGCCCCGCACCACTTCGGCCGGGCCGAGATCGGCCAGCGTGGTGGCCACGCGCTGCACGTCCGTGGCCGTAATCAGGCCGTCATGGCCGGAGGGCGTGACCATGGCGAGGTCCACCGACAGCTTGCGCGCCAGCGCCCGCACCGCCGGCGTGGCCTTGATGCCGTGCGCGCCACCCGGACCGAGCGGCGCGGCGGCTTCCGCCAGCACCTGCGTGCCGACCTTCACCGCGCCCACCACGGTGCCGGCATCGTCCTGGGCGCTGCCGGCGCCCTCGAAGCCCACCAGCGGCGCGCCGAGGTGGACGATATCGCCCGGCTGCGCGAACAGCTTGGCCACCTGGCCGCTGAATGGCGATGGAATCTCGACGATGGCCTTGGCGGTCTCCACGGACAGCAGCGGCTCGTCCGCCGCCACGCTGTCCCCGGGTTTGACGTGCCACGCCACGATCTCCGCTTCCTGCAATCCCTCGCCCAGATCGGGCAGCTTGAAGGTCCGCATGAACGTCTCCTAGGCCGCCAGCGCGCGCCGCGCGGCATCGACAATCCGCGCCACGGAGGGCAGGTAGCTGTGCTCCAGCCGGGCCAGCGGCACCACGGTGTCGTAGCCGGTCACGCGCTGCACCGGCGCGCTGAGCGAATAGAGGCCGGCATCGGCCAGATTGGCCGCGATCTCCGCGCCGAGCCCCGCCGTGCGCGGCGCCTCGTGCACGATCACGCAGCGGCCGCTGCGGGCCACGGATTCGAGGATGGTGTCCATGTCGAGCGGCTTCAGCGTCGCCACGTCGATCACGGCGGCGCCGATGCCTTCGTCGGCCAGCTGGTCGGCGGCGGCCAGCGTCTCCTGCAGCATCGCGCCCCAGCTCACCAGCGTGAGGTCGGCACCGTCGCGCAGCGTGAAGCAGGCGTCGAGCGGCAGCGCCTCGCCATCGTCGGGTACCTCCTGCCGGAACAGCCGGTAGAGCCGCGTCGGCTCCAGGAAGATCACCGGGTCCGGATCGCGGATGGCCGCCAGCAGCAGCCCGTAGGCCCGCGCGGGCGAGGATGGCATGACCACGCGGATGCCCGGCATGTGCGCGAACATCGCCTCGGGGCTTTCGGAATGATGCTCGGGCGCGTGGATGCCGGCCCCGCTCGGCGCGCGCACCACCATCGGACAGCCCAGCCGGCCGCGCGTGCGGTGGCGCATGTGGCCGGCGTGGTTGAGGATGTTGTCGATGGCCGGGTAGATGAAGCCCGCGAACTGGATCTCGGCCACCGGCTTGAGTCCCATCGCCGCCATGCCGATGGCCGCGCCGACGATGCCGCCTTCGGCCAGCGGGGTGTCGATCACGCGCGCCTCGCCAAAGCGCGCCTGCAGGCCCACCGTGGCGCGGAACACGCCGCCGTTGACGCCGATGTCCTCGCCCAGCAGCACCACGTCCGGGTCATGCGCCAGCGCGTGGGCCAGCGCCAGGTTCACCGCTTCCACCAGATGCAGTTCAGCCATGATGGGCTCCTGGCGGGGTCGTCTGATATTGGCGCGCCATCTCGCGCTGGGCTTCCAGCGCGGCGGGCAGGGTGGCGTAGAGGCAGTCGAACATCGCGCCGGTGTCGGGCGGCGGCAGGGCCAGGTAGGCGTCCACGGCAGCGGCCACGGCCTGCTGGCATTCGCGGATCAGCGCCTCCTCCCGGCCCGGGTCCCAGGCGCCCTGCGCGGCGAGGTAGTCGCGCAGCCGCACGATGGGTTCCTGCGCCCAGGCGGCCTTGACCGTTGCTTCGTCGCGGTAGCGCGAGGCATCGTCGGCCGTGGTGTGGTCCCCCAGCCGGTAGGTCACGGCCTCGATCAGCGTGGGGCCGCCGCCGGCCCGGGCGCGGTCGATCGCCTCGCCCACGCGGTGCCGCACCGCAATCACGTCGTTGCCATCGACCTGCTCGCCGGGAATGCCGGCGGCGATGGCCTTCTGGGCGAGCGTCTGCGCGGCGGTCTGCTTGCTGCGCGGCATGGAGATCGCCCACTGGTTGTTGTTGACGACGATGACCAGCGGCACGTGCCACGCGCCGGCCATGTTCATCCCCTCGTAGAAATCGCCCTTGGAGGTGCCGCCGTCGCCGACGATGGTCACCGCCACGCGGGGCTGCCCGCGCAGCTGGAACGCATAAGCCACGCCGGCGCCGTGGCCCACCTGGGTGCCGATCGGCACGCAGTTGCCGAAGTCATGCGGCGCCGCCGCAAAGCCGCTGCCGCGCTCGTCGCCGCCCCAGTACAGCAGGCTCTCGGTCATGGTGACGCCCCGCACAAACTGCGCGGCGTGGTCGCGGTAGGACGGCACCAGCACGTCGTCCGGCAGCATGGCGGAGGCCACCCCGACGCCAATCGCTTCCTGCCCGAGCGCGGACGCGAACGTGCCGATCTGGCCCGTGCGCTGCATGGCGATGGCCTTGAGGTCGAACTGGCGGGTCAGCACCATGGCGCGATACAGCGGCAGCAGCGCGGCCGGGTCGCGGGCGAAGGGGGGAAGGTCTGGGCTGGCGGTGCCCTGGGCGGAAAGGTAGCGGGTAAAGCCGATCTCGAAGCGCGCAACAGTGTCCATGTGGATGTCCCCGTGTTGGAACCCTGTCAGGTTCGCGGTGCCCTGTGCGGCGCAGCATCTTGTGGACGCTGCTGCCTTCGAGTGTAGGGCACGGATGCGGGGAGCGGGCGTGCGCTGCCGCACGGGGCGGCGGATCGGCTTACCGGGGGGACTGAGGACGGCTGACTTCGGCGCCTTACACCGGCTTCCACACCGGCGAGGCCGCCACGGTCACTTTCCTCGGCAGGATGGACTGCGCGGCGAAGGCGTCGGCGATGCGCTGCTGTTCCTCGAGCGAGGCGGCGTCCACGGCCTGTACCTGATAGGTACGGCGCAGGTTGGCGGCCTCCACGGTGGCCGGGTCGAGCCCGATCAGCGGCGCATGCCATGCCGCCGCCGGACCCGGGTTGCGCTTGATCCAGTCGCCCGCACGGCGCAGTTCGTCATAGACCACGGCCAGCACGTCGGGCCGACGCTTCGCGTACGGCGTGGCGGCGAGATAGAAGCGCCGGTAGCTGGCCAGCTTCGTCCCATCGCGCAGGATGCGGGCATTGGCCTGGCGCTGCACTGCTGCGAGGAACGGGTCCCAGATCACCCAGGCCGCCACGCTGCCGCGCTCGAAGGCCGCGCGGGCGTCGGCGGGCGTCAGGTAGGCCGGTTCGATGTCGCGCACGGACAGCCCCGCTTCGGCCAGCGCCTCCACCAGCAGGTAGTGCGCCCCCGCGCCCTTGGCGAATGCCACGCGCTGGCCCTTGAGCTGGGCGACGGTGCGGATCGGCGAGTCCTGCCGCACCACGATGGCCTGCGCCGTGGGCGAGGGCGTCTCGATGGCGTAGTAGGTCAGCTGCGCGCCGGCGGCGAGCGCGAACGGCGGCACCGCGTCCGCCACATCGGCAGTCAGGTCGAGGTTGTTGACGTTCAGCGATTCCAGCAACGGCAGGCCCGAGGTGAACTCGTGCCACTGCACGTTCACCTTCAGCGGGGCGAGGGCCTTCTCCAGGGTCTCGCGCGACTTCAGCCAGATCATCAGCGTGGAGGACTTCTGGTAGCCGATGCGCAGCGTCTCGGCGCCATCGGCCGCGTGCGACAGGCTCGACAGGGTCGACAGCAGCGGGAGCGCGGCGCTCCCCAGGCCGGCCAGGACCAGGCGGCGGCGGGTGGGGTCGCGGGTGGCGTCAGATTCGTGCGACATGGCGGATTTCCTTCGTTCGGGTGGGTGTCTAGCCCGCCAGCCTAGCCGCCAGCGCCCGCGTGGCGAACGAAGCTTCCCGCCTTTGCTTATGCGGATTGGCGCCATATGCGACAACCGCATAACCGCGCGCGATTTCATTCGTTGTTCCGATATCGCCCGCTCTTTACAGTGCATAGCTTGTACCCGGTTCCCCCCGTTCCCCGGTCCCCCAAGAAGCCGAGAAGCGCATTGCCATGACGACTGCCACCCTCCAGGATTTCGAGATCCGCCCGTTCGACGCCGCGCTTGGTGCGGAAGTGATCGGGCTCGATCTGAACCAGCCGCTGTCCCCGACGGACTTCCAGCGCCTCCATCGCGCCCATCTGGACCACCACGTGGTGGTCTTCCGCGACCAGCGCATCACGCCCGCGCAGCAAATCGACTTCAGCCGCCGCTTTGGCCCGCTGCAGATCCACGTGCTGCACCAGTTCCAGTTGCCCGGCCATCCCGAGATCCTGATCGTCTCGAACGTGGTGGAAGACGGCAAGCCGATCGGGCTGGGCGATGCCGGCCACTTCTGGCACTCCGACCTCTCCTATAAGGAGAAGCCCAGCCTCGGCTCGCTACTGCACGCGCGGGAGCTGCCCGAGGAGGGCGGCGACACGCTGTTCGCCAATATGCACACCGCCTGGGACGCGCTGCCCGCCGACCTGCAACGCCGGGTGGAGGGCCTGCAGGCCGAGCACACCTACCTGGCGCGCTACGCCGAGCTGCAGGCGCGCAGCCCGTGGCGGCCCAACCTCTCGCCCGAGCAGATCGCCCAGGTGAAGCCGGTGCTCCAGCCGGTGGTGCGCACGCATCCGGAGACGGGCCGCAAGGCGCTGTTCGTCAGCGAGCACTTCACCACGCGCATCGCCGGCCTGCCGGAGGACGAAAGCCGCGCGCTGCTGGACGAGCTGTTCGCCCATAGCGTGAAGCCCGCGCACGTCTACCGCCACCAGTGGCAGCCGAACGACCTCGTGTTCTGGGACAACCGCTCGCTGCTGCATCTGGCCGCCGGCACGCCCGACCATCTGCGCCGCGTGATGTACCGCACCACCATCGAAGGCGATACGCCGTTCTGAACGCGACACCGAACCGAAATCCATCCGGAGCCCCTGCATGTCCCTGTCCATTCTTTCGACGACCCTGAAACGCCGCGCCGCCGCCGCCGTCCTGACCGTACTGATTGGGCAGTGCGCCAGCCTCGCCCTGACCGGCGTGGCGCACGCCGAGGGCCGCCTGCGCATTGCCGAGCAGTTCGGCGTGGTCTACCTGCTGCTGAACGTGGCCCGGGACCAGCAACTGATCGAGAAGCACGGCAAGCAGCAGGGCGTGGATGTCAAGGTGGAATGGACCCAGCTCTCGGGCGGCGCCGCCGTCAACGACGCACTGCTCTCGGGCGCCATCGACATCGCCGGCGCCGGCGTGGGCCCGCTGCTGACGGTGTGGGACCGCACGCACGGCAAGCAGAACGTGAAGGGCGTGGCCTCGCTCGGCAACTTCCCGTACTACCTCGTCAGCAACAATCCCAAGGTGAAGTCGATTGCCGATTTCTCCGACAAGGACCGCATCGCGCTGCCGGCCGTCACGGTGTCGGTGCAGTCGCGCGTGCTGCAACTGGCCGCCGCCAAGCAATGGGGCGACAAGGAGTTCAACCGGCTCGACAAATGGACCGTGGCCGTGCCCCACCCGGACGCAGCGGCGGCCATCATCGCCGGCGGCACCGAGATCACCGGCCACTTCGGCAACCCGCCGTTCCAGGAGCAGGAGCTGGCCGGCAACCCCAACGCGCGCATCGTGCTCAGCTCGTATGACGTGCTGGGCGGGCCGAGTTCCGCCACCGTGCTCTACGCCACCGAGAAGTTCCGCAACGAGAACCCCAAGACCTACCGCGCCTTCGTCGATGCGCTGGCCGAGGCCGCGCAGTTCGCCACCGCCAATCCGGAGGCCGCCGCCGACCTCTATATCCGCGTGAACAAGGCCAAGATCGACCGCGCGCTGCTGGTCAAGATTCTGCGTAACCCGCAGGTGCAGTTCAAGGTCACGCCGCAGAACACCTTCGCGCTGGCCGAGTTCATGCACCGCGTGGGGGCGATCAAGAACCAGCCGAAGACCTGGCAGGACTACTTCTTCCAGGACCCGGCCACGGCCCAGGGGAGCTGACATGTCTGAACCGCTGCACCCAGGCGCGCATCTGCGCGTGATTCCGGGCCGGTCGCCGTCTTCGTCACCGTCTGCGCCGCTGTTGCAGGTGGATGGCGTCTCGCTCGAATACCGCACCGACGCGCGCGTGGTGCGCGCCACCCACCGCGTGAGCTTCGACGTGCATGGCGGGGATCGCTTCGTGCTGCTGGGCCCGTCCGGCTGCGGCAAGTCCACGCTGCTCAAGGCCGTGGCCGGCTTCGTGCCGCCAGCCGAGGGCGAGATCCGCCTGGAAGGGCGGCGCGTGGCGGCGCCCGGGCCGGACCGCATCGTCGTGTTCCAGGAATTTGACCAGCTGCCGCCGTGGAAGACGGTGAAGCAGAACGTGATGTTCCCGCTGCGGCGCTCGCGCGGCATGGGCGCCGCCGAGGCCGCCGAGGTGGCGCTGCACTTCCTGAACAAGGTGGGGCTGGCACAGTTTGCCGATGCCTATCCGCACACGCTATCCGGCGGCATGAAACAGCGCGTGGCGATTGCCCGCGCGCTGGCGATGCGGCCCAAGGTGCTGCTGATGGACGAGCCGTTCGCCGCGCTGGACGCGCTGACCCGGCGCCGCATGCAGGAGGAACTGCTCGAACTGTGGCACGACGCCGCCTTCACGCTGCTGTTCGTGACCCATTCGATCGAGGAGGCGCTGGTGGTCGGCAACCGCATCCTGCTGCTGTCCCCGCACCCGGGCCGCGTGCGCGCGGAACTCAACAGCCACCAGTTCAGCCTGGCCAGCCAGGGCAGCGCCGATTTCCAGGCCGCCGCGCAGCGCATCCACCAGATGCTGTTCGATCAGCCGGCAGAAACCGCCGGCGAGCGGGGCAGGGCGCACGCGTAGCGTTTCGACTTCGTAGAGACGCCCACCCTCTCCCCCGGCCCCTCTCCCAGAGGGAGAGGGGAGCAACACCGCCGCTTTGCTCCCCGTCGCGCAAGCGGGAGAGGGGGAGCAACACCGCCGCTTTGCTCCCCGTCGCGCAAGCGGGAGAGGGGAAGGAACACCGCCGGTTTGCTCCCCGTCGCGCAAGCGGGAGAGGGGAAGGAACACCGCCGCTTTGCTCCCCTCGCCCGCTTGCGGGAGAGGGGCCGGGGGAGAGGGGCAGCGTCCCCAGCCACGATATCGCCTATATATATATGACCACCCTCGACACCCCCATCCGCCCTGAATACGAACTGGCGCTCGAGCCGTTCACCGCTGTGCCGCTGTCGCGGCCGCTGCCCTTCCATCGCCGCCTCTGGCAGCAGGGCTGGGTGCGCAAGGCGGTGATCCTGCTGGCGCTGGCGGTGCTCTGGGAAATCCTCGCCCGCATCCAGGACAACGACCTGCTGCTGCCCACCTTCCTGGCCACGGCGCGGGCGTTTGGCGAAGGCATCGCCAATGGCGAGCTGCCGGGCAAGGCGGCGGTGTCGCTGTCGGTGCTGGTGCAGGGCTACGCGGCGGGCATTGCGCTGGCCTTCGTGCTGACCACGCTGGCAGTCTCCACCCGGCTCGGGCGCGACCTGCTCGACACGCTGACCGCCATGTTCAACCCGCTGCCGGCCATCGCGCTGCTGCCGCTGGCGCTGCTCTGGTTCGGCCTGGGCAGCAAGAGCCTGATCTTCGTGCTGATCCACTCGGTGCTGTGGCCGCTGGCGCTGAATACCTACGCAGGCTTTCGGGGCGTGCCTGAGACGCTGCGCATGGCCGGGCGCAACTACGGGCTGCGCGGCCTGCGCTATGTGGTGCTGATCCTGCTGCCGGCGGCGCTGCCGGCCGTGCTGTCCGGGCTCAAGATCGGCTGGGCCTTTGCCTGGCGCACGCTGATTGCGGCGGAACTGGTGTTCGGCGCGTCGTCGGGCAAGGGTGGACTGGGCTGGTACATCTTCCAGAACCGCAACGAGCTGTACACAGACCGCGTGTTCGCCGGGCTCGCCACGGTGATCCTGATCGGGCTGGCGGTGGAGGGGCTGGTCTTCACCACGCTGGAACGCGTGACGGTACGGCGCTGGGGCATGCAGCACTGACCCGGTTGGCCCGTTACCCCGTTGCCCCGCGGCGAGGGGCGGAGTAAGGTACGTGGTCTCGTCCGGAGCCCCCATGACCGCCATCCACAATGCCGCCGCCCAGGGTTTTGCCGCCCAGGCCGATACCTACGCCCGCGGGCGTCCCGAATATCCCGCCGAACTGGCGCACTGGCTGCACGACACGCTGGGGCTCGCCCCGGGCAAGTCCGTGGTCGACCTCGGCGCCGGCACCGGCAAGTTCACCCGCCTGCTGGCCGCCACCGGCGCCAGCGTGGTGGCCGTGGAGCCGGTCGCCGAGATGCGCGCCCAGCTGGCCGCCAAGCTGCCGGACGCCACGGTGCTGGCCGGCACCGCCGAAGCCATCCCGCTGCCCGACGCCAGCGTGCACGCCGTGGTCTGCGCGCAGGCCTTCCACTGGTTCGCCAACCCCGCCGCCATGGCCGAGATCCGCCGCGTGCTGCGCCCCGGCGGCAAGCTCGGGCTGGTGTGGAACGTGCGCGATGAATCGGTCGACTGGGTGGCCCGGCTCACGGCCATCATGACCCCGTTCGAAGGGGATGCCCCGCGCTACTACCGGGGTGACTGGAAGCGGGTCTTTCCCGCCGAAGGCTTCGGGCCGCTGCGCCTGACGGAATTCCCCTACACCCACACCGGCGCGCCGGAGCAGGTCATCGTGGACCGCGTGATGTCGGTCAGCTTCATCGCCTCGCTGCCCCCGGCGCAGCAGGACGCGGTGCGCGCCCAGTTGCACGACGTCATCGCCACCGACCCGGCGCTGCGCGGCCAGACGGCGGTGGCGTTCCCGTACACCACGGCCGCCTATTGCGCCGAACGGGGCTGAAACCCTTAGCCCGGGCGGATTGACAAGCCCCGGGCCGTTCTATACGGTGGACGCCCATTCCAACCGGCCGTCCGCCGCTCCCTCATGCCACGTAAAGCCGCCCAACTCTCCGAAGCCGACAAGCATGGCGCCGCAGGCGGCGCCGTGGCCGTGGACCGGGCGGTGTTCGTGCTCTCGGTCTTCCGGGAAGGGGATACCGCGCTCGGCCTGGCCGAACTGGCGCACCGGAGCGGTCTATATAAGAGCACGCTGCTGCGGCTGCTGGCCTCGCTCGAGCATGCCCGGCTGGTGCAGCGGTTGCCCGATGGCCGCTACGGGCTCGGCCCGGAAGTCGCCCGGCTCAATGCGGTCTACGCGGCGTCGTTCTCGCTGGAACAGGTGGTGGTGCCCGCGCTGCGCGAGCTGGTGCGCGACACACGCGAATCGGCCGCCTTCCACGTGGAGCAGGGCGAGCATCGCCTGTGCCTGTACCGCGTGGATTCCCCCCAGCCCGTGCGCGACCACATCCGCGCCGGCGATCTCCTGCCGCGCAACCGTGGCGCCGGCGGCCGGGTGCTGCGGGCGTTCTCGGGCGCCCGGGGGGAGATCTACCAGCGCATCCGCGAGGAAGGGGTGATTGCCATGGTGGGCGACCGCAGTCCGGACATCGCTGGCGTCTCCGCGCCGGTGTTCGGCCCGGCCGGCGAACTGAAGGGCGCGCTGACGCTGACCTGCCCGACGCCGCGTTTCTCGGAAACCTTCCGCGATCAGGTGCTCGCCGCTGCGCGCCAGCTTACGGCGGCGCTTGGCGGGACCTTCCCGGAAGTCCAGCCGGCCCGCGCCCCGGCGGTGCCCGCAGGGCAGAACGTCCCATCTGACGAAGACTGATCCGCACGGATTTCCGTAGTAATTTCAAAACGTTGCGTGCGCGCTAACCCGGCTTAACGGGGGTGCCGCCGCACGCCATGCACGGGCTATGATGCGCCTCTCCGGTCGCAATTCCCGTTATCAGCGGGCATCTTGCGGCCAGGATCAGGGTAAACCGCAATAACGGCAGCCGCCCCCGGTAGCTTTAGAGGATGTTGAATCCGTGCACCTGGCCCAGCAGACCATTCTGGTCGTCATGATGGTGGTGTTCTCCAGCACGCTGGTAATGGCGGCGGGGCTCGTGCTCGCGCTGCGCGCCAACGAGGCTGGGCGGCTGTGGGCGAGCGGCCATGTCATCGCTTCCGGGGCCGGGCTGGTCGTGGCGGCCAGCGTGGGCGCCGGGTCGCTCCAGCTCGGGGCGCTCGGCGCGGGTGCCTATATCGTCGGCCGGCTGGCGATCTATCGCGGCGTGCGGGTCTATTACGGCCTGCCCGAGCGCGCCATGCTGCTGCGGGCCACCGGCGCCGTGGTGATGGTCCTGATGGTGCTGATGAGCGGGCTGGCGGACGGCCCGCTGCTGATCCACGCCATCGGCTACGGCGTGCTGGCCATGACCTCGTTCACCACCCTCATTACCCTGCTGCGCAGCGCGCGCGGGCGCACCAGCATCGGCGGGCCGCTGGTGCTGGCTTCCCATCTGGTGCTGCTGGGCTCCCAAGTGGCGGCGCTGGGGCAGGCGGCGTCATTCCACGGGCACGTGATGGTGCCGTTTTTTGCCCAGACCGCCTCGTCGGTCTGGCCGCTGGCGCCGCTGGTGGCGGTGCTGCTGGGCCTGTTCGGCTTCAGCCTGATGGCGATGGAACAGATCATCGCCCGGAACGAGAGCGGGGCGCGGGTCGATGCACTGACCGGCCTGCTGAACCGCGGCGCGCTGGACATGACCGCCATGGGCCTGGTGGCGCGCTGGCAGCGCGAGCGCGAGGCGCTGTCCTGCCTCGTCATCGACGTGGACCACTTCAAGCAGGTCAACGACACCCACGGCCACCACGCCGGCGACAACGTGCTGCGCGAGATTGCCGCCGCGCTGGACAACTCGCGCCGCGCTTCGGACATCGCCGCGCGCTACGGTGGCGAGGAATTCTGCATCCTCTGCCCCCACACGGACGAACAGCAGGCCACGGCGCTGGCCAACCGCATCCTGCGCAAGGTGCGGGCGATCGAACTGCCGGGGCGGGGCGGGCATGCCAGCGTCAGCATCGGCGTGGCGCAGCTGCACGGCGGCGCCACCAGCCGCGAGTCGCTGTGGCGCAACCTGTTTTCCGAAGCCGACCGCGCGCTCTACATGGCCAAGCAGCGGGGCCGCGACCAGTTCGTGCTCGGGTCGAGCATGGTGATCGACGAGACCCCGGAAGCGCCCGCACCGGCGCCGACGTCGATGGACTGCGTCACCGCCGCCTAGGCGGGCCTACCCCAGCGCGCCCCCGAAGCGATACCGCTTGCCGGGGTGCCACAGCACCACCAGCGAGGCCACCGCATCCCGCGAGAACGTGCGGCGGCGCAGCACCAGCGCCGGTTCTGCCTCGCCGATGGCCAACATCTCTGCCACCTCGGCCGTGGGCAGTTGCGCCTCGATCTGGTACTCGGCGCGCTGTAGCGGCGCCACCCGCATCAAGTGCTCGTTGGGCGTGACCGCGCCAAAGTCGATTTCCATATAGCCCGGCGCCAGCGCCGGATTGACCCAGCGGTCTTCCACCTGGATCGGCGCGTCGTTCTCGTAGTGCAGGATCACCGAATGGAACAGCATGCTGCGCTCGGCCACGCCGAACTGGGTGGCCAGCATGCGCGTGGCGTGCTGGCGTTCCAGCCGGAACAGCGCGCTGCGGTGGCGGTGGCCGCGCGCGCGGATCTCCTCGGCAATGCTGCGGATCTCCACCACGGTGGCCTGGTAGCGCTGCGGCGCCACGAACGTGCCGGCGCCCTTGCGCCGCACCAGCACCTGTTCCGCCTCCAGCTCGTTGAGCGCGCGGTTCACCGTCATGCGCGAAACGCCGAACTGGGCCGCAAGCCGCAGTTCGGGCGGGATGGCGTCCCCCTCGCCCCAGGTGCCGGCCTCGATCTCCCCCTGCACATAGTCCTTGATGCGCTGGAAGGCGGGCGTCGGCGTGGCCGACGAAGGGGTCGATGACATGCAGGCTCCTGGCTCTCTGTAATGGTGCGCGCGGTCCGCTTCGGTGAAATGCGGCGCCGGCCGCCCCTGACGATGCCCGCGCATTGTGCCGCATCGCACCAACGCCGTGCGCGACACAGGGATGACGCGGGGATTGCGCCGCTTATGCGGAAACCGCTTTTCGATCTGCAAAAAGTTGTCTATACAGTATCAGACAGGATCGATAAGATCAGTCTATACAAGCTGCTGCCGAAGACAAGCCGAAGTCACGGTGTCATGGCGACAGCATCGCGATTGAAAAGCACGGGGAGCCCGAAGTGAATCGTCATCTTTCCAGGCTGGCAGCGGCATGGCTGCTGCCGGTAGCGCTGTCGTGGGCGGCGCCAGCCAGCGCACAGCCGGACACCCATTCGACCTATCCCGCCAAGCCGGTGCGGATCATCGTGCCATTCGCCGCCGGCGGCGTGGCGGACGCGCTGCCGCGCCTCATCGGCCAGAAACTGGGCGAGAAGTGGGGAAAGTCCATCGTGGTGGACAACAAGCCCGGCGCCGCCGGGAATATCGGCATGGAGGCCGTGGCCCGCGCCGCGCCGGACGGCTACACGCTGGGCCTGGCCCCGGCCGGCAACCTGACCGTGAACCCCATCCTGTTCCCGAAACTCGGCTATGAGACGCGCGACTTCGTGCCCGTGACCATGCTCGCGGCGTCGCCGAACGTGCTGGTGGTGAATCCGGCCGTCCACGCCCGCTCGCTGAAGGATCTGGTCAGCTACGCCAAGGCCCACCCGGGCGAACTCAATTTCTCCTCGCCCGGCAACGGCAGCGGCGCGCATCTGGCGGGCGAGCTGCTGAACCTGGAGGCCGGTATCAAGATGGTGCACGTGCCCTACAACGGCATGGCGCCCGCGCTCAACGACGTGCTGGCCGGGCAGGTGCAGATGATGTTCGGGGGGATTTCCACGGTGCTGCAGCACATCCGCACCGGCAAGCTGGTGCCGCTGGCCGTGGCCAGCCCGCGCCGCCTGCCGCAGTTGCCGAACGTGCCGACGGTGGCGGAATCGGGCTATCCGGGCTTCGACGTGACCTCCTGGTACGGGCTGGTGGCGCCGAAGGGCACGCCGGACGCCATCGTCCAGAAATGGCAGGCCGATGTGGCCACCGTGCTGCGCCAGCCCGATGTGAAAGAAAAACTCGATGCGCTGGGCCTGGAGCCCGTGGGCAACAGCGCGCAGGCGTTCGGCGGCACCATCGCCGCCGAGACGCTCAAATGGCGCGCCATCGTGCACCGCGCCAACATTCCCCCGATGCAGTAAGGAGACCGCCGTGAAAGAGTTGTACCTGACCTACCTGAACGGGCCGGACGTGGCCGAACTGGCGCTGACCGATGCCGAGATCCTGGCGGCGGTGGAAGGCGCGCTGGCCGCGCAGGGCCGCCGCGAGACCGTGATCGAGCCGCGCGTGCACCTGGTGCCGGAGTCGTCGGACAAGGGCCATTTCAACGTGCTGCGTGGCTTTATCAAGCCGCTGCACGTGGCCGGGGTGAAGGTGGTTTCGGACTATGTCGATAACTACAAGCAGGGCCTGCCGTCGGAAATGGCGCTGCTGAACCTGTTCGACCCGGACAACGGCGTGCCGCTGGCCGTGATCGACGCCACGGCCATCACCGACATGCGCACCGGCGCCGTGACGGCGCTCGGCGCGCGGCATCTGGCGCGCAAGGGCAGCAAGATCCTCGGCCACGTGGGCGCACGCGGGACTTCGTACTGGAACGTGAGGCTGCTCGATTCGATCTTCGATTTCGACGAAATCCGCGTCCATTCGCGCCGCCCGGAGAGCCGCGACGCCTTTGCCGCCCGGCTGACGCGCGACCTCGGCAAGCCGGTGATCGTGACTGACGACTGGGAGTCCTGCGTGCGCGGGGCGGACATCATCGTGGAAGCCTCCCGCCTGCCGGCGCCCACGCCGATGCTGCTGACCGAATGGATCAAGCCCGGCGCGCTGGTGATTCCGTACGGCACGATGAGCGCCGTGGAGCTGTCCCTGACCGACATCATGAGCAAGATGGTGGTGGACGACTGGGGCCAGTGCCGCAAGGGGCTGCCGTTCGGCGCGCTGCGCCAGCACGTGGACAGCGGGCGGCTGAACGAGGAAAACCTCCATGCCGAGCTGGGCCAGATCGTGGCGGGGCTGAAGCCGGGCCGCGAGCGCGACGACGAGACCATCCTGTTCTGGCACCGCGGGCTGTCCACCACGGACATCGCGCTCGGCCATGCCATGCTGACCAAGGCGCGGGCGCTGGGGCTCGGCCAGACGCTGCGGTTTGCCTGAGATGGCGCACGGCGTTGCCTCGACGCGCATGTACAACGCCACGCCGGCAGTGGCTGAGGCGTGGCAGCGGCTGTTCGTGCAGGTCTTCGCCGATCTCGACTGGCCGGTGCGTGTGATTCCGCACGCCTGGCCGGCCTCCCTGAAGGCGCTGTGGCAGCGGCGCGACCTGGTATGCGGCTTCATGTGCGGACTGCCGTTCGCGGAACACGTCGCGCCCGTGGTGCCGCTGGTGGCGCCGGTGCCGGCGGTGGAGGCGTACGGCGGGCTGCCGCGCTATCGGAGCGAACTGCTGGTGCGGCGCGAATGCGGCTGGCGCAGCCTGCCCGATACCTTCGGGCAGCGCTTCGGCTGGATGGTGCCGCATTCGCAGTCGGGCTATCAGGCGGCGCGGCTGCTGCTGGCCCCGTACGCGGGAGAGTCGGGCAGCGCGCTGTATTCGGCCTCGGTCGGCCCGCTCGACACGCCGCCGCGCGTGCTGGAGGCGCTGCAGGGGCGACAGATCGACGTGACCGCCCTCGACAGCTATTTTCTCGAACTCGTACGAAAGCATGAGCCGGCGTGGCTGGCCGGGGTGGACACCATCGCCGTCACGCCGTGGACGCCGATCCCGCTACTGGTAGCCGCCCAGACCCTGCCGGCGCCGGACCGGGAGCGGCTCGTGGACAAGCTGTGCAGCCTGCACGAGGACGCCCGCTACGCCGGATTGCTTGAGGCGGTGGTGGTGCAGCGCTTCGTCGTGCCCGACGTGGCCGCCTACGACAGCCTGCCGCTGGCAGCGGCAGGGGCGACGCAGTATCCGGAGATCCGCTGACGGCGTCTCGGGCTATTGCGCGCCCGGCACATCCCGCTGCGGCACGCCGTCGTACGTCCAGATGAACTGGCGGGGGATCGGGCCCTTATTGCGGCCACCTTGCTGGGTTTGTTCCCAGGCGTGGGAGAGGATGCCGACCGAGCGCGACAGGCAGAACAGGCCGCGCGCGAGCGGGGCCGGGAAGCCCAGTTCGGCGTAGATCACCGCCGTGGCGCCGTCGATATTCATCGGAATCGGCTTCTCCCGGCCGGCGCCGAGCGCCTGCTCCACCGCGCGGGCGATGCCCGCGTAGCGGCCGGAGACCACACCGGCAGCCGCCGCCTGATCCACCAGCGCCAGCAGGCGCGGGGCGCGCGGGTCGAGCGGATGGAAGCGGTGCCCGAAACCCGACACAAACTTGCCGCGCAGCTCCCGGTAGGCCTGCAGCGCCGCCGCCACGGCTGCCTCGCGCGTGGCGCCGGCATCCTCGCGCTGCGCCACGTCCTGATACAGCTCCACCGCCTGCTCGCCGGCGCCGCCGTGCACGTCGCCCAGCACGTTCACGGCCGATGCCATCGCGTTGTTCAGCCCCACGCCGCACGTGGCCGCCATGCGCGCAATCGCGATGCTCGGCGCCTGCGGGCCATGGTCCACCGCCGCCATCAGCGCGGCGTCGAGCAATTCGCCCTGGCCGGGCCCCGGCAGGTCGCCGCGCAGCATCAGCCAGATCATCTGGGCGAAGGAGACATTGCCAATCAGTTGCTCGATGGGGTAGCCGCGATAGCGGATCTCGCCCGGCTTCATGTCGATGATTTCGGTGTGCCACCAGTCCTGCGAGGCCTGCTGGCCGGCGTCGATCGTCTTGTCGCTCATAGCGCGCGCTCCTGTTTCAGGGTGTCGATGTCGGCGTCGGCGTAGCCGAGTTCGACGAGGATGTCGCGGGTGTGCTGGCCCAGTTCGGGCGGCGGGGTGTCCACGGCGGGTGCCTGCCCGTTGACCTTGAAGCCGGTGCGCACCAGCCGGATGTCGCGGCCCACGCCGGGCACATCGGGGAAATCGCCGATCATGCCGCGGTCGCGCACCTGCGGATGGGCCAGCGTGTCGGGCACGTTCAGCACCGGCCCGGCCGGCACGCCGGCCTCGTTCAGCCATTGCCACCAGACCGTGGCGGGCTCGCGGGCCAGTTCCGCCTCGAGCGCCTCGGTCAGCGCGCGGCGGTTGGTCAGCCGGGCCTGGCGCTGCGCGAAGCGTGCATCGGTGGCCAGTTCGGGGCGGCCCACCACGCGGCACACGGCCTCGAACTGCTCCTGCTTGTTCGCGGCGATGTTGAGCAGGCCGTCGCCGGTGCGGAAGGTGCCGGACGGGCTGGCCGTCATGTTCTCGTTGCCCATCGGCGAGGGCGCCTTGCCGGCGATCAGGTGGTTGGAGACCACCCAGCCCATCGTGGCGAGCGTGGCTTCCAGCATCGACACGTCGAGGAAATAGCCCTCGGTGCGCGTGGTGTCCGCCAGCGACGCCGCGATGGCGAAGGCCGCCGTGATGCCGCCGATGGTGTCGGAGACCGGATAGCCCACGCGGTACGGCGCGGTTTCCGGGTCGCCGGTGATGCTCATCACGCCCGACATGCCCTGGATGATCTGGTCGTAGGCAGGCAGGTCCGAGAGCGGGCCGTCCTGGCCGAAGCCCGAAATCGCGCAGTAGATCAGGCGCGGATTCACGGCCTTCAGGTCTTCATGGCCAAGGCCGAGCCGCTTCATCACGCCGGGCCGGAAGTTCTCGACCAGCACATCGGCGCTGGCCACGAGCTTGCGGAACACCTCCTTGCCGCGCGCGTGCTTGAGGTTGAGCGTGATCGAGCGCTTGCCCGGGTTCTGGGCGAGGAAGGACACGCCCATCAGGCGCTGGTTCAGGTCGGCATCGGCGCCAAGCTGGCGCGCGAGGTCGCCGGTGCCCGGCGTCTCCACCTTGATCACCTCCGCGCCCATGTGCGCCAGCTGATGGCAGCAGAACGGGCCGGCCAGCACGTTGGTGAGGTCGAGCACGCGGATGTTGCGGAGCGGCTTGTTCGGTTGCGGGTGCGATTGCGGTTGCATGACGGGTCCTGCCTTGAAAAGATTACTCAGCCTTGGCGCCGGACTCACGCACGATGGTGCCCCAGCGCGTGTTCTCGGCCTTGATGACGCTGGCCAGGTCGGCGGGGCTGCCGCCGCGCGGCTCGCTGCCTTCCTCGCGCAGCCTGGCCACGGTGTCCGGGTCCTTCAGGGCCTTGTTCACCTCGGCGTTCAGGCGCTGCACCACCTCGGCGGGCGTGCCGGCCGGGGCCACGAGCGCCTTCCAGTCCTCGGCCTGGAAGCCGGCGTAGCCCTGTTCGGCCACGGTGGGCACGTTGGGCAGCAGCGGCAGGCGCTTGGCGGACGTCACGGCCAGCGCGCGCAGCTTGCCGGCCTTGAGCATCGGCAGGGCGATGGGCGGCGTGGCGAAGTAGAAGTCGGTCTGGCCGCCCATCAGGTCGGTCAGCGCCGGGGAGGCGCCCTTATACGGCACGTGCAGCGCCTTGATGCCGGCGCGGCGCTGGAACATCTCGCCGGTCAGGTGGCCCACGGTGCCGGTGCCGGCGGACGCCATCGACAACTGCTTGGCCTTGCCCGCCGCCACCAGATCGGCCAGCGTCTTGAACGGCGCATCCTGCCGCACGATCACCACCACCGGCTGGGCGGATACCAACACCACGGGCGTGAAGTCGCGGACGGCGTCGTACGGCATCTTGGGATAGAGCGACGGATTGATGGCGAGGTTGGCGGTCTGGCCCATGCCGACCGTGTAGCCGTCCGCGCGGGCCTTGGCCACCGTATCCAGCCCGATATTGCCGCCGGCGCCGGCGCGATTCTCGACCACCACGGTCCAGTGCGTGGCCGCCCCGACCTTGTTGAAGACGAGGCGCGACAGCACGTCCGTGCCGCCAGCCGGCGGGAACGGCACCACCAGCCGCACGGGCTGGTTCGGCCAGGCATCGGCGGCCAGCGCGGCGGGAGCGCCGGTCAGCAGCGGGGCCGCAAGCAGCGTCACCGCCAGCGCGCGGGCCGGCAACGGAAGGCTGGAACGGAGGCGGGAACGAAGGCGGGAACGGATCGGGGCGGAACGGAACATGCGGGTGTCTCCTGCGGTTTTCGTGTGTCCGGATGTGCTTTGAGAAGTTCTGTAAGATAGAACATTGATCTTAAAGAAGGAACACGCGAAGGATAGGAGGACGCGACGGGGCATGTCAAGTCGGCAATGACGAGGGGGTGGGCATGGCCATTGCGTCTGCCTGAGCCGTCCGGCTCCACTACAATAGCGGCCCAGAATTGAAAGGTAGGCAGAACAATGTCCCACGCTTGCGGTCTCGACTTCGGCACGTCCAACTCCACGGTAGGCTGGCTGCGCCCCCACCAGCCGGTGCTGTTGCCGCTGGAAGATGGCAAGACCACGCTCCCGTCGGTGATCTTCTTCCATGCCGAGGACCCGCTGGTCAGCTATGGGCGCGCCGCGCTGGGCGACTATCTGGCCGGCTACGAGGGCCGGCTGATGCGCTCGCTCAAGAGCCTGCTCGGCACGTCGATGATGGACGACAGCACCGAGGTCATGGGCCAGGCCATGCCCTTCCGCCAGCTGCTGGCCCATTTCATCGGCGAACTGAAACGCCGCGCCGAACTGGCGGCCGGCACCACGTTCACCAAGGCGGTGCTGGGCCGGCCAGTGTTCTTTATCGACGAAGACCCCAAGGCCGATCAACTGGCCGAGGACACGCTGGGCGAGATCGCCCGCGCGGCGGGCTTCCAGGAGATCGCGTTCCAGTACGAGCCGATTGCCGCCGCGTTTGACTACGAGGCCGGCATCTCGGGTGAGGAACTGGTGATGGTGGCCGACATTGGCGGCGGTACGTCCGACTTTTCGCTGGTGCGGCTGTCACCGGACCGCGCCAAGAAGCTCGACCGCAAGGCCGACATCCTGGCCAACGGCGGTGTCCATATCGGCGGGACCGACTTCGACCGCGCCCTGAGCCTGGCCAGCGCCATGCCGCTGCTGGGGCTGGGCAGCCAGCTACGCAACGGCAAGGAAATGCCGTCGAGCCAGTATTTCGATTTGGCGAGCTGGCACACCATCAACCTGCTCTACACGCGCAAGGCGTGGTCGCTGGTGATGGATAACTACCGTGACGCCGCCGAGACCGAGAAGCTGGACCGCCTGATCCGGCTGATCAAGGACCGCGCCGGCCACTGGCTCGCCATCCAGGTAGAGGCGGCCAAGATCGCGCTGTCCGAGGAAGAAAAGACCTGGGTGGACCTGCACCGCATCGCCCCGGACACCCAGCTGCTGATTACGCGCGATGACTTCGATGGCGCCATCGCCAAGCTGGTGACGAAGACCGAGAGCACGGTACGCCACATGCTGGACACAGCCGGCGTGACGGCGGATCAGGTCGATACGATCCTGTTCACCGGCGGCTCCAGCAGCGTGCCGCTGCTGCGCCAGCGCCTGGCGGAACTGCTGCCGGGCGCCAAGCGCGTGGAAGGGGATCTGTTCGGCGGCATCGGCTCAGGCCTCGCGCGCGATGCGGCGCGGAAGTTTGGCTGACTGGAAATCCCGATCAGCGATACCCGACCGGATTCGTGCTCGAATCACGTACGTACGGATCGTCCGGCGCGATCCGGCAGGCTACTTCGACATCGGCTGGCCAGAGTGGCACTTTGCTTGTGGCGCGGTGGATGAGACGGCCAAGGAAGGACGTCACGTGGATCGGAAACATCAGCCATTTGAGGATCGGGTTCGACGCATCCTCGGCCACCAGCGCGATCCACCCCTGATATAGGGTTTCACGTTTGTCGGCAATCGGGAGGCAGAAGCTGAATCCCGGCGCGCCGATTACCGCCTGCGGCCCTTCCTCCATGTAGCGCCGAACGAATTCCCAATGGTGCAGGCAATGGTCTCGGCTGTCCGACACGTAGCCGAACCCAAACAATTCCTCGACGGTCTGCTCGTCCTTCAACACGAGACCGCAGATGGCCCAGATACGGACGCCCGCGATCCGGGTGTGGGGGGCCAAGTTGAAGTACAGGTCGTCCCAGGATGCCTCAAGTACCGTGTCATCGCCGCGAAATACGTAGACCATCCGGTTCTGGCGATTGAAACGCATCGGGTAATGCGTATAGCGGAACCATTCGCCAATGTGAAGATAGAATTTAAAAATTCCAAGAATGAAAAGAGAGCCAACGAGCGTGATAGACCCAAACGCCAGTAGCATTTCAACCTCATCCTGACGATTCCAGTCGGGGTCTAGGTAACAACGAAAAACAACCACATAAAGAAAGAATCCGAGCGTCAGTGAGATGGCCACTATGCCGAAAATCCCTGCCGAACTCATCATTCCTCGATTCGAGTAGAAGCCGTCGACCATCTCCAGATAAGTGGAGTTCATCCGGATCACCCGACCCGCCGCGTGAGACTCTCCGACTCGCGACTTGATTGCTAGGGGCCACTCGCGATCCGCGTTATTCAGCGGACGTAGCTGTTTTCTTGTAGTGAACATTATGCTACTGCCATTGCTAGATTGAAATCCGACTGTTCAGAGTCGAAGGCGGTGTAGCGACCAGATGTCAGCTTGCCCCAGTAGCAGCGCTCCAGCCACTGCGAGAATTTGTCCCCCCTGACGTGATCTAACACCACTCCGATGGCCACCAACGCCACGGTCAGAACAACACCAACCACGGACAAACTCAAGGCGATAGTTGTCCCACGGACGACTATCGAAGCAACAATGGTTCCCCACCCTTGAACGGCACTGGTGGCCCAATAAGCAACTAGGCCTGCACCAATTCCGGTGACACCGGAGAAAAGCTCGAGCAAACCTAGTGACCAGTGTTTTCGACCTATGTTTACTGCACCATCCACAAGATCCATCACCGCAATCACACCCGCCAGCACAGCCGTCAGTGCACCCGCCACGCGCAACGCCATTCTGGCGCGCGTCGCATATCGTTCCCCCGTCGCCCGCTTCACCATCCCGGTCGCATACAAATTGCGCCACGTCCCATATACCTGCACTACCGCCGCTGCCCCGGACGCCAGCGCCCCCACATACAACCCATAACCCAAACTCACCCGCACGTCCTGCGTCCGCGTCTTCTGGAACGACAACGCCTGCGCTTCGGCTTGCAGCATCTGCTCCCAGCCCGCGAACTTCCACACTGCGTCGATAGCTGTCAGGATTCCCTGCGATACCGCGCCGTAAATCGGGATCGAGCTGCCGATCTTCAGTACGCCGTATTCGTGCAG
>NZ_JBFTJE010000027.1:0-53711 GCF_056395265.1 Cupriavidus sp. 10L43_2 | reverse complement strand
GATTATGAAGAACAACCTGCGTTTCGTCAACAGGTCAGCGAAGTTTTTTTCGCCGCGGTCAGCGCTGAAAAACTCCTCAGCCCGACCACCCATCAACCCCGCAACCCTTGTCGCTGCTGCGTTTGCAGCGCGGTTTGTGTTGCGAGGGGGCGAATATTAAGGGAGCCAACGCAGGCTGGCAAGGGGTTTGTCATCAAAATTTCAGATTTTTCTGGAAATGACGATTACGGCACCTCAGCAGCGCGATGTCGGGCCCCTATATATAGAATCATCAATCCGGGACCGGTTCCCGCCCTCCCATCTCCAGAGGACACTCACCCATGACCATTGAAGCAACCTGGCTGGCCGCCTCGGGCGCGAGCGCCTGCGACCTGCGCAACGAGACCGCCACCTGGCGCGCGGACCTGGACGCCCCTGCAGGCGACCCGTCGCTCCCTAACCCCCATGACCTGCTCGACTCCGCGCTGGCCGCGTGCACCACGCTCACGCTCCAGGTGTACGCCAAGCGCAAGGGCTATGACCTACGCGAGGTGCACGTCTCGGTGCGGCACGAAGAGGCGCCCGGCACCTACAAGATGATCCGCACCGTCAAGATCGATGGAGAGCTGCCGCCGAACGTGCGCGAGGATCTGCTGCGCGTGGCCAACAAGTGCCCGGTGCACAAATCCCTGTCCGCCCAGATTTCGATCGAAACCACGCTGACCGCCTAAAGGCACCGCCATTCATTGACTCGACAAATGATAATGGTTATCATTTGAGTTCTCGGGTTTCTGACACGACCTGAGTCAGCAAATGGGTTACCGGACACGACTCGTGTCCGGCCTTTTTTGCTGGCGGCCCCAAAGGCCGATCCCGCCGTCATCATCCTGACCCACCGGTCGCGCAACGTTGTCCTACAGCGCGATCCACATCCCAAGCGCGAAACGCATCCCTCATACGTAGGGCTCCCTCGTCTCATTGGTTCGCTCGCCAACCAAGCCTGTGTTGTAACGCGCTCCGAACGCCACTTGGGCGCTTTCGTGGCCATGTACTGCGGCTTAACATGAAGCCAAAACAAGACATGGCAGCCAGCAGCAGGGAAGCATTGGAGCGGGGACATCTTGGCGAACTACATCGAAGAGTATTGCGCGCGAATCCGACGCGGCGGCGCGCGAGCCATTGCGGACAAACCCGTGATGGTGGATCAGGACGGGACGTACACCATGGCTTACGTGCCGTTCGAACATCGGAACGCCGATGCGCGCCTGGTGCTGGTCAGCACCACGCCGGGCCACACCCACGTGCGGCTCGCCGCATCGGTCACGGAGGAACTGCTGCTCGCGCATACGCCCGGGCGGAGCATCCAGCGCGAGAACAAGCGGCGTGTGGAACTGGGCGGCCGACTCGTGCGGCCCAACCTGATCCGCATGCTCGACCACTTCCGCGTGCCCGAGCTGATTGGGCAACCCCATGCGGCAGCCTTGTGGAACGATGGGTTCGACGCCATCCAGCCGCTTGCCCTGCTGCCCCATGCCACCACGCGACGCGGGCTCGCATTCGACGGCCCGCTCGACGAACTGCTCGATGTGCCCATGCTCCGCGCCGTCTTCGAGTCGCTGTTCCTCGCGCGGCTCGGCCAGTGCCATCGCCAGGCACTCTTTATAGGACTGGGGCGCACGGCGTGGGCGGGGCTGCGGCATGCCGCCGGGTTGGGTCTGATCGATCGGGGCCAGATGCTGGGGATGATGCCGGTGCCCGCGCGCGCCGGCAGCATGGTGCGGTATTTCCTGCGCGAGATAACCGCCAACGACCTGTCGCCCAATGATCCCGTGCGCCACCGCATCGCGTGGCTGGACGCCGCGCACGCGGAGATGGAAGCCGGCGTGCGCCGCGTGCGTGCCGCCACGGGGCCGGCCAACCAGCCGGATCGGCTGATCGCCTGATACCCGCTGCAGTGTGACGCTGGCCCCACCTAAGTAGGGATCAGCGGCGCCCCCATGTGCCGATAACACTTCTTGAGGATTCTGACCTCCTCGCATTCCCGATTTGCGGCCCCCCATGTTGGTGGAGGGCCGCTATTTTTTTGGGATGGTCCGTATCCTATGAGTGACATAAAATGTCACGCGAACATGATCTGGATCTAATGCGGCGCAAATGGGGAAATTTCACGCAGCGATTGCGGAAATTTCCCACAAATTAAGCGACGCTATCTCCATATACTGCCCAGTCAGTGATGACCCCTGGCCAGCCGCTCACGCGGCACGGCCACAAGGCAGTAACGCATGACCACCATCCTGATCGTCGACGATCACCCCGCGCTGCGGCTTGCCATGCGCGCCCATCTCTCCCAGTTGCTGGGCGTGAATGTACTGCTGGAAGCCGACAACGGCCAGAGCGCCATCGAGGCGGTGCGTCGACATAAACCCGACCTCGTCGTACTCGACCTCGACATCCCCCGCATGAGCGGGCTCGATGCCACGCCACGCATGCGCGCGCTCCATCCGGCCGTGCGTATCCTGATCCTGACCGCCCAGAATCCCACGCCGTTCGCCGCGCGCGCCTACCAGGCCGGCGCGCAGGGCTTCATCAGCAAGACGCAGGACATGGATGCCATCGTCCGCTGCGTGGAAAGCGTGCTCGGCGGCTTTACCGTGTTCCCGAACGGCGCGAGCGCCAATCCCGCCACGGCCGTCACGTTCAGCGACCCCTCGCACGAGTCCCGCATGGTCAGCGACGATGAAGGCCTGCGCAAACTGTCGGACAAGGAGGTCGTCATCCTGCGCATGCTGGCACGCGGCATGAGCAACAAGATCATCGGCAACGCGCTGTTCATCAGCAACAAGACCGTCAGCAGCTACAAGGCGCGCATCATGGCCAAGCTGCGTGCCGAATCCCTGGTCGATCTGGTCGATTTCGCCCGACGTTGCCAGCTCACCCCGTGACCCGCGCCGGGGCCCGCCGCGTGTTGCCCCGCGCCGAACGCGAAGCCATGGGCGCGGCAGTGGCCAACGCGGCGCGGGATGACCCCGTGCTCTACCGGATGCTGCTCGCCCGGCTGATCGAGACCAACGAGGCGGACATGGCCAACCTGCAGCGGACGGTGGCGATGCGGGACTGGACCGGCGTGCAGCGCACCGTGCACCGCATCAAGGGGAGCGCTGCGCTGTCCCGCTGCCCGACGCTGGTGGCGGCGGGCAAGTCGCTGGAGTCCGCGGCGCGGCAGGGCAAGCCTGCCGTGATCGACGCGCTACTGCCGCGCTATGTCGCCATCGTGACCGAATTCAACGACGCGCTGATCGCCCTGCAGGCTGCCGCGCCCGCCGCCTGCCATCCCGATCCGGCCGAAGATACGTCGCCGTCCAGCCACATTCAGTGAATTTGATGACCCTGCCTACATCATGGCAGTGCAAGGCGCCGGTGGCACTGGCACACTGTGGGTCCATCCGGCCGCCCCCTTCTTTTCGCGCCGGACCCTTTTTCTGGCGGGAGACATGTCGTGGGTGATTTGCAGGCCTTGCTGGACAGCCACGGGCTGTCCCTGGTGTTCCTGAGCGTGCTGGCCGAGCAGGCCGGCCTGCCGGTGCCGGCCTATCCGATGATGTTCGTGGCGGGTGCGCTGTCGATGCAGGAGTCTGGTCCGTCGATTGGCGCCGTGCTGTTCGCGGTGATCTCCGCCTGCCTGATCGCCGATACGGCGTGGTACTTCGCCGGCAAGCGGCTGGGCCAGCCGATGCTGCGCACGATCTGCCGCGTCTCCCTCTCCCCCGACACCTGCATCCGGCAGACCCAGTCGCTCTACCTGCGCGTAGGCCCCCGCTCGCTCGTCTTCGCCAAGCTGCTGCCCGGCGCCGGCGCGCTCTCGACGGCCATGGCCGGCATGACTTCCACGCCGTTCATGACCTTCCTGTTCTACGACGCCCTCGGGGCGCTGGTCTGGGCTGGCGGCGCGCTGCTGGCGGGCGTGGTGTTCAGCGATTTCGTCGATACGATCCTGGCCGCCTTCAGCACCTACGGGCATATCGCCGTGCTGATTGCCGGCGGCGCCTTCGCGCTGTTCATTGCCTGGCGCTTCTGGCTGCGCTGGCGCATGCTGCGCCGCACGGGCCGGATTCCGCGGATGACGGTGATGGAGCTGGAATCGCGCCGCTCGACGGGCGCGCCGCCGCTGGTGGTGGACGTCCGCGCGCATGGCGTCGCTCCCATCGAGCGCATTCCCGGCGCGCTGGTCATGGAGCTGCACGCGCCGCTGGAAACGCTGGGCGAGCATTCGCCCGAACATGACATCGTGATCTACTGCGCCTGCCCCCATGAGATGTCCGCCGCCGTGCTGGCGGAGCGGCTGCGTGTGGCGGGCTACCGCCACACCTGGGCGCTGGCGGGCGGGTTCGACGAATGGAAGCGCCTGCAGGGCGCCTTGTCGACCCCGGCCGATGAGGCCAGCAACGACGCGGCCGACCCCGCCAAGCAGGCCTCCGCGCACTAATCCACCCGCCGTACCCCCGGAGCAACCGCCGCTTCCTATACTTGGCGCAGGCCATTGTGCAGGGAGGGCGGCATGCCAGGCGAAGACCCGGGTTGGGACGATGAAGCCGCGCGCGTGGCGCACCGCCGGCGCATGCTCGATATTCCCCGGCACAGCGCCGGCCAGACCTACGCGCTCGCCCTCTCCGGCGGCGGCATCCGCAGCGCCACGTTCTGCCTCGGCGTGATGCAGGCGATGGCCGAAGCGCCGAATCCCGCCCAGACGCCCGCCCGGACGCCCCTCGACACCCCGCCCTCCCCCACTGTCGCCGGCACCCAGTCGCTGCTGGCCCAGTTCGACTATCTCTCCACCGTCAGCGGCGGCGGCTACCTTGGCGCGTTCTTCGTCAGCCTGTTCGTGCCCGGACGGCTGCGGCGCGGCACCAGCGCCGTGCAGGCCGCGCAGGATGCCTACCGGACGATGCAATACGAACCGCCGGGGCGCATCCACACCTCGGTCTCCTATGCCGAGACCCCGGGCCGGGCCGCCGTGGCGTGGCTGCGCGAGAACGGCCGCTACCTCACCCCCACCGGCGCGGGCGACAACCTCTACGCCGCCGCCGTGGTGGTGCGCAACTGGCTGGCCATGCAATATGTGATTGGCAGTGCACTGCTGGTGCTACTGGCCGCGCTGGCGCTGGGGCTGCACCTGGCCACGGGCGCATGGCACGGACTCGCCCGCAACGAGATGGACCTGCTCCACGCCGCGCGCCTGGCGTTCTACGACGAACGGCTGGCCATCTGGTGGAGCCCCTTGCTCTGGCTGCCGGTGGCCTCCGCGCTGCTGTTCGCCGTGCCCCCCGGCATCGCGTTCTGGCTGGTCTACCCGCGTTCGGACGACCCGCGCCAGCCCGTGCGGGTGCTGAACAACGCCGTGCTGCTCGCGGCGCTGATCGGCGCGGCCTTCCTGGCCACCGCGTGGTGGTTCCAGCAGCTGCAGCCGTCGCCACGGCTGGCCTACGCCTGCTTCGCCATCGGCATCCTGGCCTGGCTGGGCGTGGCGTCCTGCCTGGTCATGGTGATGCCGGCCCCGCGCTCGGTGACCATGTTCCGCGTGCGCGCCACGCGGGCGCTGCGCACGGCGATGGGGGTCACCGGCGCGCTGGCCGCGCTGGGCCTTGCCGATACCGCCGCGCGCACCTGCTATCTCTATAGCTATCTGACCGTGCATCCGTGGGGCGCGCTCGGCCCGGCCGGCACGCTGGGCGTGCTGGTC
Organism: Cupriavidus sp. 10L43_2; assembly: GCF_056395265.1. NCBI lineage: Bacteria > Pseudomonadati > Pseudomonadota > Betaproteobacteria > Burkholderiales > Burkholderiaceae > Cupriavidus > Cupriavidus sp. 10L43_2. The sequence goes on along the minus strand of NZ_JBFTJE010000027.1, from coordinate 47,995 downwards.
TGGCTGGTCCGCTATGGCGCCAATCTGCTCGATAACGGCCACAAGGGCGCCGGCGATTCGTCCTGGCGCGCGATGCTGAACCGCCTGCCCGTCTCGCTGCTGGCCGGGGCGCTGGCGGCCGTGCTGGCATTGCTCGTCTTCGTGCTCTGGTCGTGGATCGTGCTCTGGGTGCGGTGGGATGGCGGCGAGCCGGTCGACTGGCTCGTCTTCGGCAAGGCCTGGACCACGCCCGCGCTGGCCGTGCTGACGGGGCTCGCGCTGGTCATGGCGATGGTGGTGGGGCGCTTCGCGGGCTTCCTGAACCTGTCCACGCTCCAGTCGTTCTACGCCTCCCGGCTCACGCGCGCCTATCTGGGCGCCTCCAACGGTAACCGCTTCACCGCCACGGCGGGCAGCCCGGACGCGCGGCAGCGCTTCAGCGTGGCCGAGCCCGCCCCGGACGACGCCCTGAGCCTCAACGACTATTACGATCCCCGCGTGCTGGCGCCGCTGCACCTGATCAACGTCACGCTGAACCTGACCGTCGATCCGGCCGAGCAGCTCGTGCAGCGTGACCGCAAAGGCAAGCCGCTGTGCGTCTCGCCGGGCCCCGCGCTGGCCCAGCCGGGCGCCCCGCAGCAACTGCCCGCCGATACCTACGTGCGATTCAGCGTCGATGGGCGGCCTTGCTGCGCGATGTCGCAGGAACGCACCTTCCGCCGTCATCCCGGCGAGATGGCCCACGCACGCACCGTGGGCGACTGGGTGGCGATCTCGGGCGCCGCCATCTCCACCGGTCTCGGCCGCGCCTCCACGCTGGGCACCTCGCTGCTGATGGGGTTCGCCAACCTGCGGCTCGGCGTCTGGTGGCCATCGCGGCTGGATGCTGGCAGCGGGCACGCCCCCATGCGCCGGCGCGGCGCGGCGGGGCGCGCGCGGCCCACGCTCGGCGTGCTGACCGGCCTGTTCCGCACGCAGTACTACCTCGGGTGCGAACTCGCCGCGCGCTTTCACGGCACGCGGCGGGGCTGGCAGTACCTGTCCGATGGCGGCCATTTCGAGAACACCGCCGTCTATGAACTGCTGCGCCCGGAGCGCCGCGTAGCGCTGATCGTGCTGTGCGACTGCGGCTGCGACGCCGACTACCGCTTCAAGGATCTCGCCAACCTGATCCGGCTGGCCCGCATCGACTTCGGACTCGAAATCGTGGTGGACACCGCCGCCGCGAGCGACCCGGTGCTCAAGACCGTGTTCGGCACCATGGATGACTTTGCCGCGGACGCCAGCCCGGAGAGCCGGATGAAGGTCGGGCTGCTGCTCAATGCCTACGTGGCCGGCCAGGGCGGCGCCCCGGACGCCCCGCCAGTCACCCGCATCATCCTGCTGAAGCCGCGCCTCACGCCCCCCGCGCCGGCCGATGTGCGCCAGTACGGCGCCGTCCATCGCGACTTCCCGCAGCAAGGCACCGCCGACCAGTTCTTCGATGAAGCACAGTGGGAGAGCTACCGCGCGCTGGGGTTCGACATCGGCCGGCGCATTGCCCAGGGGCCCGTAGCGCAGCGGCTGTTCGGGTAACGCGCGTAGCCCCACGGTTAGCAGGGCTACTCGGCGGGCGCCAGCACGATTCGGCGCACGTGACTACCATAGCCCCGTTCCCGTCTCCACATGGCGCGCCGGTCACCCCGGCCGCGCCCCGCATCCATGATTCCGTATTCCCTGCTCGACCTTTCACCGATCGTGGAAGGCAGCGATGCCGGCCAGGCCATGCGCAACACGCTGGACCTGGYGCAGCACGCCGAACGCCTTGGCTATCGCCGCTTCTGGCTGGCCGAGCATCACAACATGCCCGGCATTGCCAGCGCAGCCACGTCCGTGCTGATCGGCTACGTGGCGAATGGCACGTCCACCATCCGCGTCGGCTCGGGCGGCGTGATGCTGCCGAACCACTCGCCGCTGGTGATTGCCGAGCAGTTCGGCACGCTGGCTGCGCTGTATCCGGGCCGCATCGACCTCGGGCTGGGCCGCGCGCCCGGCTCCGACCAGGCCACGGCGCGCGCGCTGCGCCGCCAGCTCAGCCACGACAGCGCCGACACCTTCCCGCAGGATGTGGAAGAACTGCAGGCCTATTTCGATGAGGTGCGCCCGGGCCAACGCCTGCGCGCGGTGCCCGGCGCGGGCCTGAAGGTGCCGCTGTGGCTGCTCGGATCGAGCCTGTTCAGCGCGCAGCTGTCCGCCGCGATGGGGCTGCCGTTTGCGTTCGCGTCGCACTTCGCGCCCGGCTTCATGCGCCAGGCCGTGGACCTGTACCGGCGCACCTTCCGCCCGTCCGAACAGCTCGATCGCCCGCACGTGATGCTCGGCGTCAACGTGTTCGCCGCCGACACCGGTGACGAGGCGCGCCGGCTGTTCTCGTCGCTCCAGCAGCAGTTCCTGGCACTGGTGCGCGGCACGCCGGGCCAGCTCAAGCCGCCCGTGGACAACATGGACCTGCTCTGGGACGCCAGCGAGGCCGACCACATCCGCCGCTCGCTGGCCGTCTCGGTCGTGGGCGACCCCGCCGCCGTGCGCGACGGCCTGCAACGTTTCGTGGATGACCTGCGCCCCGACGAACTGATGCTGACCGGCCAGATCTACGATCACGCGGCGCGGCTCAAGTCGTTCGAGATTGCCGCGAAGGCGGTGCGCGCCCTGTCGCTCTCGCCCACGCAACTGGCCTGAACCGTCAGCGCCAGAAAGCAAAAACCGCGGCCAAGGCCGCGGTTTTTGTTTGCGTACGAGCCGGATCGATCAGGCCGTCGCCAGCCGGAACGCCGACACCGCGCGCATCATCGACTGGGCCTGCTCGGCCAGCGAATGGGCGGCGGCAGCCGCTTCCTCGACCAGTGCCGCGTTCTGCTGCGTCACCGAGTCCATCTGCGTCACGGCCTGGCCCACCTGCTCGATGCCGGTGCTCTGCTCGGCGGAAGCCGCGCTGATCTCGCCCATGATGTCGGTCACGCGGCGCACCGCACCCACCACCTCGTGCATGGTCTCGCCGGCCTTGGCCACCAGCAACGAGCCGTTGTCCACCTGCGCCACCGAGTTGTCGATCAGCGTCTTGATCTCCTTCGCGGCGTTGGCGCTGCGCTGGGCCAGACTGCGCACCTCGCCCGCCACCACGGCGAAGCCCCGGCCCTGCTCGCCGGCCCGCGCCGCTTCCACGGCCGCGTTCAGGGCCAGGATGTTGGTCTGGAAGGCGATGCCTTCGATCACGCCGATGATGTCGACGATCTGGCGCGAGGCGTTGTTGATCTCGCCCATCGTCGCCACCACCTCGCTGACCACCTCGCCGCCACGATTGGCAATGTCCGAGGCATTCACGGCCAGCGCGCTGGCCTGCCGCGCGTTGTCCGCGTTCTGGCGCACGATGCCGGTCAGCTCTTCCATGCTCGACGCGGTCTGCTCAAGTGCCGAAGCCTGCTCTTCGGTGCGCTGGGAGAGATCGGTATTGCCCGCCGAGATCTGGTCCGTGGCCGTGGCGATGGAACCCGCCGCGCCGCGAATCTCGCCCAGCGTGCCCGCCAGGCGGGTCTGCATGCGCTGCATGGCGGCCAGCACGCTCTGCTCGTCGCCAGCGCGCACGGTCACCGGCACGGTCAGGTCGCCGCCGGCGATGCGCGTGACCGCTTCCACCGCGTAGGCCGGCTCGCCGCCGAGGCTGCGCTTGACGGTGCGCATCAGCCAGAGCATCACCGCCGCGATCAGCGCGCCAATCAGCAGCGTGCTGACGAGGGCGTTGATCAGGTTGGCGCGGAACGCGTCTTCCACATCGACCAGGAACACGCCGGTGGCCACGAACCAGTCCCAGTCCGCCACGTAGCGGCCGTAGGTCAGCTTGCGCTGCGGGTTTTCGGTGCCGGGCAGGCGGCCACGGTAGGTCGAGAAACCAGCCTCGGGGCCCGTGGTGCGGCGCGCGCCTTCCAGGATCGCGCGGTAGACGTAGACGCCATCCGGGTCCTTGAACTCGCCGACCTGGTTGCCTTCCGTCTGCGGCAGGCCCGGGTTCAGGATCACCTGCGGCTTGGAATCGATGATGAACAGGTAGCCGTTCTGGCCGAAACGCATCGCGCGCAGCGCGTCCTTGGCGGCGGTCTGGGCGTCTTCCTTCGACATCTGGCCCTTGGCGGCACGCGCCGCGTACAGCTTGACGATGCCCTCGCCGGTGGCGACCAGCGACTGCAGGCTCTCGCGCCGCTCGCCCATCATCACGGACCTGGTGTGGAAGGCGTTCCAGGTGCCGAGCGCGAGCAGCAGCAGCCACATGACGGCAAGCGCCGCCCAGAGTTTGGTGTTCAGAGTGAGACGGTTCATGATCGGGAGGCTGTTGGGAATTCCCTGGGATTAACGACGCCGCAGCCACATTCCCTTAGCTTCCGTTAGCACCAGGGGGCCAAGATGGGCGATGATCGGGAAAATTGCGCCGCACTGTCCACCTGGAGCCCCCTGCCATGACCGCTCAGCCATCCGCCGCCTTCTCCTTCATCGATCCAGACCCCGCCGAGGCCGATCCGCTGCAGGGCGAGCTGGCGCTGCTGGACCACGCCGCCCTGCGCGGCCCGGTGGCGCAGTTGTGGGAGGCGCCGCTGTCACTGGTGATTCCGCGCAGCTACCTGCGCCAGCCCGGCATCGAGGCCGCCCGCGCGGACTTTGCCGCCCGGGGCTGCCCGGTCTGGCTGCGCATGTCGGGCGGCGGGCTGGTGCCGCAGGGGCCGGGCATCCTGAACGTGAGCCTGGCCTACGCGGTGCCGAAGGGCGCGGCTACGTGGATGGAGCCCGTCTATATCCACCTGTGCGATGTGCTGGCGGACGGGATGCGCCAGCTGGGCGTGGAAACGCACTGGCAGGCGGTGGAGGGGTCGTTCTGCGACGGGCGCTACAACCTGGCCTGGGGGCCGGGCGATGCAGCGCGCAAGATCGCCGGCACCGCGCAGTACTGGCGCCGCGCGCCGGCCGCCGCGCAATCGGACGATGGCCAGCGCCATCTGGTGCTGGCGCACGCCATCCTGCTGGTGAGCGCGGACCCGGTCGAGATCAATGCCCGCGCCAATGCGTTCGAGGCGGCCATCGGGAGCGGCCGGCACTACGACCCGGCCAAGGTGGTCAGCGTGCGCGAGGCGGCCGGCATCGAGGACGATCCCCAACTGACGTCGCGCGTGGCCGAGGCGATCCGCGCCGCCATCGCCCGCACGCCGCCGCCGGGCGCCTAGCGCGCCGTGAAGCGGATGTCGCCGTACCAGGCGCGCGCGTTGGCGCCGGTGTTGTCGGTATCGGTCATCAGGCCATAGCCCAGCAGCTTGCCGGGCTTTTCGCGGAAGACCTTCTGGAAGTCCGCACTCACATTGCGGCGCAGCTTCTGCCATTTGCCGGCATCGGCCGCGCCGCCCACCACAATCATCTGCACCCGGTTGGTATGCGGATTGGCGATGACCGTGCCCACCGGCGCGCTGTTGGTCCAGATATACATCAGCGTGGCGTAGGGCAGCTTGTCGCCGACCGCGCCCGAGATGGCCATGCCGGCGCGCTCGCCAATCGACAGGTTGCTGCTTTCGCCGTCGAAGAAGAACACCAGCCGGGCGGGGGCGTCCTCGCGCTTGGCGTCGCGGTTGTCGGCGTCCGGGATCGGGCCGGCCACCTTCCAGCGCCATTGCACCACCGGCGTGGCCGCGAGGTCGAAGTCGCCGGCGTGGATCAGGCCGGAGGCGGCGCCGGTGGCATCGGCCTCGAGCACCGTGGTGCCCTGGTCGGCCACCAGCGCGTAGCGCGTGAGGGCCTTGCCGCTGACCACGGGCTTGTTCTGCCAGCCCTCCGGCAGCGCGCCGCCGGGCCGGCTGGCCGAGAAGGCAACGCCGGGCTCGTCGGCACGGGCCGCCGTGGCAAGGGTCATGGCCGAGGCCGCCACCATGGCGGCGAGCATCGGCAATATCGGACGAGTAAGACGAAGGACCGGGGCGCGCATCGTGACCGCCTTTTTTTTGGTGACGGGTGAAATTCAGATCATTCGCATGGACTGCTCAGTCCATTGTAGAAAGCGCCGCCGGCCCGCACCGTGCGGCGTAGGCCGAAATCGGCTTCGGACGGACGCTGACAGGATCTGGCGCGCCCTTGCCGCAAGTACCGCATCCGCCACTTCACATACCTGCTTACAAACTGGGCCACGGCCGGGCCGCAGGCCGGTGGTATCGTGCTGCCTCGCGCGGTGCGGGTCTGGCCGCGCGCCGTCATCTCCGCTCCCCTGATTCCCGCATGCGTGCTGCTGTCGTTCGATCCCTGTTGTCCGCGGTCCTGATGTTGGCCGCGCCCGTGTCCGTGCTGGCCGACGGCACCTTCCCGGCGTCCGAGACCCCGGAGCCGCCTGCCGCCGTCACGCCGGTGGCGTTCGCCAAACCCACCGCCAAGCTGCCGCCGCTGCGCTTCCTGCTGACATTCGACGATGGCCCGGACGCCGGCCCGGATGGCAGCACGCCGCTGATCCTGCGCCAGTTGGCCGACAACCCGATTGCGCCCGGCATCAAGGCCATCTTCTTCGTCCAGACCGCGCATCCGCGCCGGGGCGGCGGCGCGGCCGGGCGCGCCCAGATGCGCGACACCTGCGCCGCCGGCCACCTGCTCGCCGTGCACAGCGGCGTGGTGGAGGGCCATGTCTCCCATACCAAGCTGGCGCCGACCGAGCTGGCGGCGTCGCTGCGCGCGGGCGAGGCGGACATCGCCGCCCAGTGCCGCCACGTGGCACAACTGGTGCGGCCGCCCAACTGGGCCTATAACGATGAGACGCGGGGCGTCTACCAGGGACTGGGCCTGGGCATGCTCATGGCCGACGCCAACGCGCGCGACGGCAAGATCTACGGCTGGCACATCAGCCTGCGGCGGCGCTCCCATATGGTGAGCGAGCTGGAGCAGGTGCGCGCGGCCATCGGCGCGCGGCGGCTCCAGCCGGTGAACGGCGTGGTGCCGGTGGTGGTGAGCTTTCATGACACCAACGACTACACGGCGTCGCACATGACCGAGTACCTCCAGATCCTCGTCGATGCCGCGCGCGAGAACGGCCTGCCGCTGGCCGATCCGCCCTTCTATACCGACGCCCGCGCCGCCGAACGCGCCGCTTTGGTGCGTGCCAGGGACGGCGACTACGCGCGGCAAAGCTGGCCCTGACCGGCGCCTGCTCCGGCAGGGCCCAATCGGCCATGCGGCACCGCACGAGGAATTCGTAGAAGTGCTACGCTAACGGCCCGTGGTGCCCTAACCGGAGAATCACCGTGCCCCGCAAGACCCCCATCGAACGCTATCGCAACATCGGTATCAGCGCGCATATCGACGCCGGCAAGACGACGACGACCGAGCGCATCCTGTTCTACACCGGCGTGAACCACAAGCTGGGCGAGGTGCATGACGGGGCCGCCACCATGGATTGGATGGAGCAGGAGCAGGAGCGCGGCATCACCATCACGTCGGCCGCCACCACGGCCTTCTGGAAGGGGATGGCGGGGAACTACCCCGAGCATCGCATCAACATCATCGACACCCCCGGCCACGTGGACTTCACCATCGAGGTGGAACGCTCCATGCGCGTGCTCGACGGCGCCTGCATGGTGTACGACGCCGTGGGCGGCGTGCAGCCGCAGTCGGAAACCGTCTGGCGCCAGGCCAACAAGTACAAGGTGCCGCGCATCGCGTTCGTCAACAAGATGGACCGCGTGGGCGCCGACTTCTTCCGCGTGCAGACCCAGATCGCCGATCGCCTGAAGGGCAACGCCGTGCTGATCCAGATTCCGGTCGGCGCCGAGGATCATTTCCAGGGCGTGGTCGATCTCGTGAAAATGCGCGCCATCGTCTGGGACGATACGAGCCAGGGCGTGCACTTCGAGTACACCGACATCCCGGCCGCGCTGCAGGCCACCGCGCAGGAATGGCGCGAGAAGATGGTCGAGGCCGCCGCCGAAGCCAGCGAGGACCTGCTCGAGCGCTACCTGAGCGGCGAGCCGCTGACCGAGGAAGAGATCAAGGCCGGGCTGCGCAAACGCACCATCGCCGGTGAAATCGTGCCGATGCTATGCGGCAGCGCCTTCAAGAACAAGGGCGTGCAGGCGATGCTGGACGCGGTGATCGACTACCTGCCGTCGCCGGCGGACGTGCCCGCCATCCTCGGCCACACCGAGGACGACAAGGAAGCCGAGCGCCACCCGAACGACGACGAGCCGTTCTCGGCGCTCGCCTTCAAGATCATGACCGACCCGTTCGTCGGCCAGCTGATCTTCTTCCGCGTGTATTCGGGCGTGGTGAATTCGGGCGACACGGTCTACAACCCGGTCAAGTCCAAGCGCGAACGGCTGGGGCGCATCCTCCAGATGCACGCCAACGTCCGCAACGAGATCAAGGAAGTGCGCGCCGGCGACATCGCCGCGGCCGTGGGCCTCAAGGAGGCCACCACGGGCGACACCCTGTGCGATCCCGACAAGGTCATCATCCTCGAACGCATGACCTTCCCGGAGCCGGTGATCTCGCAGGCCGTGGAACCGAAGACCAAGGCCGACCAGGAGAAGATGGGCATCGCCCTGAACCGGCTGGCCCAGGAAGACCCGTCGTTCCGCGTGGCGACCGACGAGGAGTCCGGCCAGACCATCATCTCGGGCATGGGCGAGCTGCACCTGGAAATCCTGGTGGACCGGATGAAGCGCGAGTTTGGCGTGGAGGCCTCGGTCGGCAAGCCGCAGGTGGCCTACCGCGAGACCATCAAGAGCACCGCCAAGGACGTGGAAGGCAAGTTCATCAAGCAGTCGGGCGGGCGCGGCCAGTACGGCCACGTGGTGCTGAACCTCGAGCCGATGCCGCAGGGCGGCGGCTATGCCTTCGTCGATGCCATCAAGGGCGGCGTGGTGCCGCGCGAGTTCATCCCGGCGGTGGACAAGGGCATCAAGGAGACGCTGGAAGCCGGCGTGCTGGCCGGCTACCCGGTGGTGGACGTGAAGGCGACGCTGGTGTTCGGCTCGTACCACGATGTGGATTCGAACGAAAACGCGTTCCGCATGGCGGGTTCCATGGCGTTCAAGGAAGGCATGCGCCGCGCCAAGCCGGTGCTGCTGGAGCCGATGATGTCCGTGGAGGTGGAAACGCCCGAGGAATTCACCGGCAACGTGATGGGCGACCTCTCCTCGCGGCGCGGCATGGTGCACGGCATGGAAGACATCGCGGGCGGCGGCGGCAAGATCGTGCGCGCCGAGGTGCCGCTGGCGACGATGTTCGGCTACTCCACCTCGCTGCGCTCCCTCACCCAGGGCCGCGCCACCTTCACGATGGAGTTCAAGCACTACGCCGAAGCCCCGGCCAACGTGGCCGAGGCGGTGATCAGCTCGCGCAAGAACTGAGCACGGGTGTTCTCCCCTTCCCGGAGGGAGCGGGGAGAACACCATGCGCCACCCGCCATCGATTCATGGCATGATGCTCCGGCGGCCACACGCCGCCTCATCCACTGCTACGGGAGCGCACCATGATGGCATTCCTCGGTACTGTGCTGGTTGGACTTGTCGTGGGGCTCATCGCCCGCGCCATCAAACCTGGCGACGACAAGATGGGCTGGATCATGACGATCCTGCTGGGCGTGCTTGGCGCGCTGGCGGCCGGCTACATCGGCCGGTCGATGGGGTACTACCAGCCGGGCGAGGCCGCCGGATGGATTGCCTCGGTCATCGGTGCCATCGTGCTACTGGTGATATACGACCTGGTTCGCCGTAAGAACTGAAGCGCCTTCCTTGCCGCAACGCTGCAGCGCGGTGGTGCTGCCCGGGGCGGCCATCGCCGCGACCTGCGGCGCCACCGAGCGCAGCACGCGCACCGCCAGCGCGCTCGTGAACGCGTAGCGCGCCGCGTACGGCTCGCGCACGTGGATCGTCACCGTGCCGAAATAGCGGTCCCCCAGCAGGAACACGAAGGTGGCCGACCGGTTGACCGAGCGCGACGAAATCACGCGCCCGCCCGGACCATAGGTCTGGAAGCGCTGGTCGCCCGTACCGGTCTTGCCGCCAATCATCAGTGGCGCGCCGGGCTGCCCCGGCCGGCTGACCGGCGTGAAGGCCCCCCGGATCGACTTGGCCGTGCCACTCTCCACCACATCGAACATCGAACGCCGCACCAGCGCGGCAATCTCGGGCGCAATCAGCACCTTGCCTGGCCCCGGGCGCAGGGCGTATGTCGTGGCATAGGGGGTGTCGGCGGCAAAGGCGAGCGTGCGGATCGTGGACGGCTGGGCATCCACGCCATTGCCGAGGATGATGCCAGCCAGCTCCGACAGCGCCGCCGGGCGGTCACCCGAGGCGCCGATGGCCGTGGCGTACGACGGCGTCAGCGAATCGAACGGATAACCGAGCCGCTGCCAGCGCTTGGCCACCTTGTCGAACGCCTCCTTCTCCAGCAGCGTGCGGATGCGGGCGTCCTGCCCCAGCTTGCTGCGGGTCTTGAACAGCCACTTGTAGACGTATTGCCGCTCGTCCGCGCTGGCCTTGAGCACCTCGCTCAGCGTGGCATCCGGGTTGTTGCCGAGGTATTCCACCATCCACAGTTCCAGCGGATGGATGCGCGACAGGTAGCCCCGGTCGTTCAGGTCGAATTTGTCCTTCCCGTACTTGTCGTAGAGCTTGTGCAGGTCTTCCTCGGACGGCTGCTTCTGCTTGGGCAGCCGTGCGCGCACCAGGCCGGCGTAGGTGTCGAAATCGGTGGCCGGCCGGGCGCTCAGCAGCGTCACCGAGAGGCGCACGGCCCCAAGGTAGGGCGTCGGCTGCTTCACGCGACCTAGCAGAACGTTCAAACGCTCATCCGAAGTCTTGCCCCGGTAGCGCTGCCAGAACGCCGTCATATAGGAGCTGCCTTCCTCATCGGCAAAGCGCTCCAGGTACGGGCGGCGGCCCGGGTCGCTGCGATCCTCCATCAGCGCGGTGGCTTCCGGGTGGGCCTGGTGGACTTCGTACTTCACGATGTCGCGCATCATCCGGATGAATACGAGATTGACCGAATGCTGGAAGGCCACGCGCACCGTCATCTGGCGCTCGCCCTCCCATTTCTCGAAGTTCGTGAAGCTCTGCATGCCGCCGCCGGTGTAGAACGCCTCGCCGGCATTGCCCGAATACTTGCGCTCCATCGCGGCTTCGAGGATGGCCCCGCGCGAGCGCTCGGCCGGCGTCTTGGCCTTGATCAGCGTGTCGATCACCCAGCGGGTCAGCGCGTCCTGGCGCGGCACCTGGATCGCGGCCAGCTCGGCCCGGCTCAGGCTGACGTGGCGATCGTAGATCTCGTTGATGACTTCCAGATAGGTGACCAGCGTGCGCAGCTTGGCGGTGGAGCCCAGGTTCAGCCGCGCCCCCGCGTTGATGTCGAACGGCTGGTCGACATTGTCGGCCTGCACCCGCACCAGGCTGGCGTTGCCCACGCGCTCGAACAGCGTGAAGCTGGCCACGAGCCGCGACGGGTCGTCGCCCTCGCGCAGCAGGTTCTTGCCGTACAGGCCCATCTCGTGGGCATCGGTCTTGTTGCGGATGCGCAGCAGCGTGTCCGTGACCATGCGTTGCACTTCACGGTTGATGCTGCTGTCGACGGTCAGGTCGAGGCGGTCCAGCGCGTAGCGGCTGTCCACGCCCAGCAGGTGCGACACATCGTTACGCACCTGGTTGACCGCCTTGCGCGTCACCCAGGGCGCCGGGTCGGGCCGCTGCGGCGGGGCCGCCTTGTCCAGCGACTGCGCCAGCGCGGCGTCGCGCAACTCCGGAGTGATGGTATTGGTGGCCGCCAGCAGCCGCAGGTAGCTGCCGGTCAGCGCGTCCAGGTTGGTATCGTCGCGCCGCAGGTGATACGACGGCCGGCGCTGCGAGACGATCAGCGACAGCGCGCGCTTGTACGCCTGGGCCTCGCGCGGGGTGGGGTGGCGCGGGTCCATGTTGCGGATCAGCGCGTTGACCTCGCCGAAGTCCTCGCCGTACCAGACGTACAGCCCGTCGCCAATGCCGTTGATCTCGCCATGCCCCACGCGCGCGGAGAGCGGCACCGTGTTCAGGTAGTCGAGCACGATGTTTTCGCGGGCGCGCTGGGTGTCGGGACCGTTGACATAGGCGCGCAGCGAGGCCGAGGTCATCTGGCGGAACTTGTCTGGAATCGACTGGGTCCGCCCCTCGGGCGAATGGCGGAATTTCTCGATCTGGGTGGCGAGCGTGCTGCCGCCGGCCGAGTCGTGGTGCCGGTCGGCCAGCTTCACGGCCTGGTCGAGCACCGCGCGCGAGAACCGGCGCCAGTCCACGGCCGGATTCATCATCGGATACTCGGGATTGAGCAGGTTCTGGTTCTCGACGTAGAGCAGCGACGCCACCACCACCTTCGGCACCGCGTCGAAACTATCGTACTGGCGTTGGGGATAGCGTTCGAAGGCAAGCGTCAGCGCGTTGCAGTCGCGCACGATCAGGCCGGCCTGGTTTTTCTCTCGGTAGGGCGGAAAGATGCCCTCGTCCATCAGCCGGACGAGATCCGGCGACATGCGCACCTGCGCGCTCGTGGCAAACCCGTGCCGCAGCAGGCGCTCGCCGAACTCGGGCAGGCGCTCGTAGCCCAGGCGCTCGTCGTACGGACCGGAATGGGGATAACGGATGCTGTCGCTCGCGCCGGGCTGGATTTCGTAGGTCAACGACTTGCCCAGCCGGCTCATGTACAGAGCCTGCCATTGCGACGTGCGAACCTCGTGCGTGACGAGGGTCACAACCATGTAGGCGCCGCCACATACGGCAACCGCCAAGCCAGCGAGAATCCAGCGACGACGTGACACGTTTCGGCATCCGGTTGCGCTTGCGCCCACCAGTTCCGGGGCGCCACCAGCTTTTTCATTGCAGGCTGCCGCGCCAGCATCGGCGTGCGACGGCCTGTATTGATATTACTAGCAACCAGCGTGGAGTGGCATGCCGAAGTGGGCTGGCGCACGCTTTCAAACACGGAATTTCTTGCGGCGCCGTGCCCGGCACGCAACACGTGGCGGGCCGGCACGCCACACGGGTGCCGCGAGCCGCCCGCGCGTCACACGCGGGCGGTGCGGCCATGTCAGTTTTGCACTGACCGGCTTATGCCGATGCCGCCGCCGATGCCACCGGGCGCCCGCCGAACGGATAGCTCGGATCGGTGTAGCCGGGCGTGGAAGCATGGCCGCGCGGCACGAGCTTATCGACCAGCGCCTCTTCCTGCGCCGAAATCGCGACGTTCACTGCGCCGAAGTAGTCCTCGAACTGCGCCAGCGTGCGCGGCCCGGCGATCACGCTGCTGATGATCGGGTTGGCCAGCACCCAGGCCGTGGCGAACTGGCCCGGCGTGATGCCGCGCCCTTCGGCATGCGCCTTGAGCTGCTGGGCGATGACCAGCGACTCCTCGCGAAACTCGGTTTCCATCATGCGCCGGTCCGCCCGGCCGGCGCGGCTGTCCGCGTCCGGCTTCTGGCCCGGCAAATACTTGCCGGTCAGCACGCCGCGCGCGATCGGGCTGTAAGGCACCACGCCCAGGCCGAAATGTTCGCAGGCCGGCAGGATTTCCACCTCCGGCATCCGGTTCAGCAGGTTGTAGTACGGCTGGCAGGCCACCGGGCGCGGCACGCCCAGGCGGTCGCACAGGTTGGCGATCTCGGCGATACGCCAGCCACGGAAATTCGACACGGCCCAGTAGCGGATCTTGCCGGCGCGGATCAGGTCGCCCATGGCGCGCACCGGTTCCTCAAGATTGGCGCCAGCGAAGTCGCGGTGCAGGTAGAGGATGTCCACATAGTCGGTGGCCAGCCGGCGCAGGCTGTCTTCCACCTCGCGCAGGATCCACGTACGTGAATAGTTCGACTGGTTCGGACGGCTGCCCATCGCGTTGCCGAGCTTGGTGGCAAGCACCCAGTCGTGGCGGTCGGCGATCAGCAGGCGGCCCACCATCTGCTCGGAACCGCCCTTGCTGTAGACGTCGGCGGTGTCGATGAAATTGACGCCGTGGTCGCGTGCGCTGCCCACGATGCGGGCGGCCTCGGCCTCATCGGTCTGGTCGGCGAACATCATCGTGCCCAGGCACAGGGCGGAAACCTTCAGGTTGCTGGCGCCGAGGCGGCGGTACTGCATGGTGAAATCTGGCATGGCGAATTCCCAGGGTAGTCGAGGCCGAAGCAAAGGGTCTGGCGGCGCCTGCGCGACCGCCAGCGCGCATTGTGCGCCGATGTGGCGGGGCTTGCAGGCGACGCGCCGCTAGAGGCGCTTTCGGGCGCTTTCGGGCGCTTTCGGTCAGCTCCGCTGTGGATTCAGGCTTCCACAGGGTGGAATCCGGGCAGTGCCGGCACCCGCTCGGCCAGGAAGGCCAGCAGCGCCCGCGTGCGCGCCGGCTGGTGGCGGCGCGACGGATAGACCAGATAGGCATCCTGCGCCGGGCCCTGCCAGCCGGGCAGCACCGGGGTCAGCGCGCCGGTGTCGAGCAGGTCCTGCACGAGCCAGGCCGGCGTCAGGCCAAACCCGGCGCCCGCCAGGAAGCTCTCGCGCATGGCCAGCGAGTTGTTGGCGCGATAGCGGCACGGCGCGTCCACCTTGGCGACGTTGCCGTGGGTATCGGTCAGCACGATCTCGTCCCCGGCGGCGAGCCAGGTGAAGCGCAGCAGGTCGTGGCCGGCCAGATCGGCCGGCTGCCGCACCGGGGCATGGCGCGCGAGGCAGCCCGGGGCGGCCACGAGTCCGCGCGGCGACACCGCGATGCGCCGCGCCACCACATTGGGCGGCAGCGACGCGCCGAGCCGCACCGCCACGTCCACGCCCGCCTCCACCAGATCGACAAAACGGTCGTCGAAGACCAGTTCGACATCGACCTCCGGATACCGGGCGAGGAAATCGAGGATCAGTGCATTGAGCCGCAGCACGCCAAAGCTGACCGGCGCGCTGAGGCGCACCTTGCCCACGGGACGATCCGCCCGGCCGCGCGCATCGGCGGTGGCTTCGGCATAGGCGTCGAGCACGGTCAGGGCATGGGCATAGAAGCGACGGCCGGCCTCGGTCGGCTGCAAGTGGGTGGTGCTGCGCTCGAGCAGCCGCACACCAAGGTCCGCCTCCAGCGCGGCTACGGTCTTGCTGATGGTCGGCTGGGTGCTGTCCCGCTCACGCGCCACGGCGGAGAGGCTGCCCAGCTCCACGGCGCGGGTGAAGACGTGCATCGCCTTGAGGGTGTCCATGTCATTCTTAATTGGAATGATTGATATGCGATTCTGCCGCGTTCTCGTGCGAATCGGAATAGGTGACAGTGGGGCCATTCCCACTTTGATGAGAGTTTTCTGATGTCTGCCTATTCGCTGCTTCGCATGGTTGCCCTGACGGGCTGCATCGCCGCCGGCCCCGCCATGGCCGCCCCGCAATGGGTGCCGACCTGGGTGGCCAGCCAACAACCGGTCTGGCGACCTGATGAACTGCCCTTGCCGACTGGCTTGCCGGCCCGGCTTGATGACCGCACGGTGCGGCAGGTCGCCCGCGTCAGCATCGGCGCGAGTCGGGTGCGCGTGGTGCTATCCAATCAGTACGGCCGGGTGCCGCTGACTGTCGATGCCATCCAGCTCGCTCGTCATGCCGGCGGCGGCGTGATCGATCCGACCACCAATCATGCGGTGACCTTCGCCGGCAAACCCGCGATCTCCATCCCGCCCGGCGCCACGGCGACCAGCGACCCGGTGTCGCTGCCGGTGCCAGCACTGGCCGAGGTGGCGGTCAGCCTCCACCTGCCGGCGCCGGTGCGGATCGCCACCTTCCACTGGGATGGCCGGCAGACCGCCTATATCGCCGATGGCCACCACGTGACGGACGCCGCCCTGCCCCGGCCCGAGACCTTCCAGGCAAGGCTGCTGCTGTCCGCCATCGAGGTGGAAGCCCGCCCGCCGGCGCCCGTCATCGTCGCGCTCGGCGATTCGATCACCGAAGGCAACGGCGCCACGCCCGACGCCAACCGGCGCTGGCCTGACGTTCTCGCCGCCCGGCTGGCCGGGGACGGCATCGCGGTCCTCAACGCGGGCATCTCGGGCGGGCAACTGCTGCGCGCCGGCATGGGCGAAGCGGGCCGCGCGCGCTTCGAGCGCGACGTGCTCGATGTGCCCGGCGTGCAGGCGGTCATCGTCGCGCTGGGCATCAATGACATCGGCTGGCCCGGCTCGACCTTCCTGCCGACGACCCGCTTGCCCGCCGCCCCCGACCTGATCGCCGGCTACCAGTCCCTGATCGACCGCGCGCACCGGCGCGGGGTGCGCGTGATCGGCGCCACGATCACGCCGTTTGCAGGCGCGCTGGCTGTGGAAGGGTCGCCGATCCACGGCTACGCCAGCCCGGAGAAGGACGCGCTGCGCCAGCAGGTGAACCACTGGATCCGCACCAGCGGCGCCTTCGATGCCGTAGCGGACTTCGACGCCGCCCTGCGCGCCCCGGCCCGCCCGGACGCCCTGGAGACAGCCTTCGACAGCGGCGACCACCTCCACCCTGGCGACCGGGGCTACGCAGCGATGGCCGGCGCCATCGACCCCGCCGCGCTGTTGCCTGCGCGCCAGCCATGAAAAAAGCCGGCAAGGTTGCCCTTGCCGGCTTTTCTGGTGATGCCTGCCCGCGCTCAGTCTTCGAGCTTCGGCAGCGCGGCGCTGGTCTTGGTCGACAGCAGGCCGCTCTTCGCGTACGTCTGGAGCTTCTCGCGGGTGTCCACGATGTCCAGCGTGCGCATCGTCAGTTGGCCGATGCGGTCCAGCGGCGTGAACATCGATTCGCCCTTTTCCATCGTCAGCCGTTCCGGCTTGTAGGTCAGGTTCGGCGACGTGGTGTTCAGGATCGAGTAGTCGTTGCCACGACGCAGTTCGATGGTCACCTCGCCGGTCACGGCGCCCGCCACCCAGCGCTGGGCGGTTTCGCGCAGCATGATGGCCTGCGGGTCGAACCAGCGGCCCTGGTACAGCAAGCGGCCCAGGCGGCGGCCATTGTCGCGGTACTGCTCGATGGTGTCTTCGTTGTGGATGCCGGTGATCAGGCGCTCGTAGGCGATGAACAGCAGCGCGAGGCCCGGGGCTTCGTAGATGCCGCGGCTCTTGGCCTCGATGATCCGGTTCTCGATCTGGTCGCTCATGCCCAGGCCGTGGCGGCCGCCGATGACATTGGCTTCCATGAACAGGTCCACGCTGTTCGCGAAGGTCTTGCCGTTCAGGGCCACGGGCTGGCCTTCCTCGAAGCGCACGGTCACTTCCTCGCGCTTCACTTCCACGTCATCGCGCCAGAACTGCACGCCCATGATCGGCTGGACGATGCGGATGCCCGAGTTCAGGTGCTCGAGATCCTTGGCCTCGTGCGTGGCGCCAAGCATGTTCGAGTCCGTCGAATACGCCTTTTCGGCCGACATCTTGTAGTCATGGCCGCTCTGGCGCATGAACTCGGACATTTCGGCGCGGCCGCCCAGTTCGTCGATGAACTGCTGGTCCAGCCACGGCTTGTAGATCTGCAGGCCCGGGTTGGTCAGCAGGCCGTAGCGGTAGAAACGCTCGATGTCGTTGCCCTTGAACGTGCTGCCATCGCCCCAGATGTTGACGCCATCGTCCTTCATCGCGGCCACCAGCATCGTGCCGGTCACGGCGCGGCCGATCGGCGTGGTGTTGAAGTACGTCACGCCAGCCGTGGAAATGTGGAATGCACCGCACTGCAGCGCGGCGATCCCTTCGGACACCAGCTGCACGCGGCAATCCACCAGACGCGCTTCTTCGGCGCCGTACGCCTTGGCGCGGCGGGGAATGTCGTCGTAGTCCGGCTCGTCGGGCTGACCCAGGTTGGCCGTGTAGGCGTAGGGAATGGCGCCCTTCTGGCGCATCCAGAGGAGCGCGGCGCTGGTGTCGAGTCCGCCCGAGAAGGCGATTCCGACGCGCTGGCCGGAAGGAATGTGCTGCAGGATGGTAGTCATCGCCAGAAATCTAGGTGAATTTGTCGGCTCTTGGGGCGCTCCCGCGTGAAACCCCCACACGGCAGCCGATGCGGCGCCCGAACTCGTAACCTTGAATTGTGACACGCCCGGGCGGTAGCGCCAAACTGCGGGGCCCGGGCGGGGTTCACTCGGCGCTCAGTCGGCGTCGTCCACGAGCAGGTCCATGGGAACGCCAAGTGCCAGCGCCAGCCGCTGCAGCACGTCCACGGTGCCGTCGCGCTTGCGGTTTTCGATCTGGCTCAGGTAGGGGGTGCTGAGCCCGGCCGCCTGGGCCAATGCCTCCTGGGTCATGCGACGGTAATCGCGCCAGGCCTTGACTGGATGGTCGCCCGCCAACTCCGCGTCGACCACGGCGGCCGGAATGCGTACACCGTCATCGGCCGCCTTGGCACGGTCATACAGGGCTACATCGTCGAGATCCTCGAACAGGTGCTTCACCTTGTCCCAAACGTCGATCGGCACGACTGCAAAGGCCCGCTGGCCATCTTGCTCGATAAATTGGATGTCGGTCATTGATAGGCGCCCCCGCGCGGATTGAGACGGATTCCCCGCCAGCATGTCGATCTTGCTGCGGATCTGGGTGGCAACGTTGCGCGGCATGGCCTTCAAAGCCCGGCGCGCCTGTCTGGAAAGGTCAACTTCATGGACGTGCGTCATATTAGCTTATCGCTAAGTAATCCGCAAATAAAATTAGCAACCGAAATGGACGCTGATTTCATTGCGGTGGGAGTGACGAACGCCAGGGAAGAGGGCGGCTTGTGGACGGGAAGAAATCGGGTCGCCCTGGCATGGAGCGCCTATCCTAGCCCGGTGCCCAGCGTGAAAACGTGTCCGGCGGTGACGGACACGAAAAGTAACAATGTGGACGTTGTCCATTTTATTTGCTAGTCTCTTGTGGACGGCGTACACAAATCGCCGGCCAACGCCAAACCAGGAGATGTCGATGTCCAAGAAAGTCCAGTCCTATCTGTTCTTCGACGGTCGCGCAGAGGAAGCGGCCGAGTTCTACAAGACCGCGCTCGGTGCCAAGGTGGAAATGCTGCTGCGCTTCCGTGACAACCCCGAGCCGCAGGACGCCAGCCCCGGTTGCGGGCCCGGTGCCGGCAACGATGACAAGGTCATGCATATGGCGCTGCAGATTGGGGACACCACGATCATGGCGTCCGATGGCGACTGCAAGGGCCAGACCGCCTTCCAGGGCTTCGCGCTCTCCATCACCGTGCCGGACGCCGCGACGGTCGACAAGACGATTGGCGCGCTGAGCGCGGGCGGCAACGTGGTCATGCCGGCGATGAAGACCTTCTTCTCGGAGCGCTTCGGCATGGTGGCGGACAAGTTCGGCGTGACCTGGATGGTCCTGGTGGCGGCCGAATAGGCGCCGATGGCAGGGTCCCGGCATGGCCGTGCCGTAAAATGCGCGGCCAACCGGAGACATGCCATGGAATCCCGCCTGACCGACCTCGAGATCAAGCTCGCCTTCCAGGAAGACCTGATCGAGACGCTGAACCTGGCCGTCGCGCGCCAGCAGCAGCAACTGGACCTGCTCCAGGCCCAGTTCCGGGCGCTGTACCAGCAGGTCCGGACGAGTGCCTCGGCCGCCGCCGAGTCCAATCCGCAGCATGAGATTCCGCCGCACTATTGAGGCGGCAGCAGCCATGCGGCGCACTCATCACACAGGAACGATGCCTCCCGGGCCCGGTCTGACCGGCAACGATGCCAACCGAACCGAGCCCATGGCCCGTCCCTTGATCAATCGCTTCTTCCACGCCCGCCGCGCGCTGCTGGCCACGGCCGCAGTCGCCGCGCTGGGCAGCTTCGCCCTCGCCCACGCCGCCTACAACGTATGGACGGGCGAGTACACCTTCACCAAGGCCGAATTGCAGAGTGCCGTCGAGAAACGCTTTCCCACCACGCTGCGCTATGGCGAACTGGTGAGCGTGCAGCTGTCGCACCCGCGCCTGGTGCTGGATGAGGCCACCAACCGCATCACCACGCAGATGGATGCGGCCATCAGCAACACCATCCTGCCGTCCCCGCCGGTCAACGGCACGCTGGCGCTGAACAGCGGCGTGCGCTACGACGCCACGCAGCGTGCCGTGCTGCTCGACAATCCCACGGTCCAGCAGGTACAGGTGCAGGGCATGAGCCAGTACAACGAGCAGCTCAATGCCATCGGCGCGGTGGTGGCGCAGCAGTTGCTGAAGGACTATCCGCTCTATACGTTCAAGCCCGAGGAGCTACGCTTCAACGGCAAGGACGTGCAGCCGGGCGCGATCACCGTCGCGGCGGACGGTATCCGGGTGAAGCTCGATCTGCGTTAGTCCGAGGTAGTCCGAGCTAACCCGCGCCGGCTTCCAGCCCCAGCGCGGTGGCAAGCGCCGCCAGCGTCGGCCCGATCGGCGCGAGCACCTTCAGCGTCAGCAGGGGATCGGCCCGCGTGGTGCCAAGGTTCAGGGCGGCAATCGGCAAGCCGCGCTCGTGCGCCCAGACGCAGAAGCGATACCCCGAGAACACCGTCAGCGACGAGCCGATCACCAGCACGGCGTCCGCTGCATCGAGCGCCAGCCGCCCGGCCGCCACGCGCTCGCGCGGCACCGATTCGCCGAAGAACACCACATCGGGCTTGAGCAGCCCTTCGCAGCGCTCGCACACCGGCACCGAAAAATTGTCGAATAGCGGCGATTCCAGATGGGCGTCGCCATCGGCCGCCGGCAGGGCCGACACATCGCGGAATTCGGGATTGTGCTGCCACAGCCAGCGCTGGATGTCCGCGCGCGGGTAGCGCGTGGCACAGGACAGGCAGATGACCTGGCCGATGCTGCCGTGCAGCTCGATCACCCCCTGGCTGCCAGCGCGCTGGTGCAGGCCATCCACGTTCTGCGTGACCAGCCCGGCCACGCGCCCGGCATCGCCCAGCCGCGCCACCACGCGATGGCTCACGTTCGGCTGCGCGCCGTCCGCCACGGGCCAGCCGACCATACTGCGCGCCCAGTAGCGCTGGCGCGCCGCGTGGCCGCTCAGGAAGGCGGTGATGGTCATCGGCGCGGAGCGCTGCCACCGGCCCTGCTCGTCGCGGTAGCCCGGAATGCCGGAGTCCGTGCTGATGCCGGCGCCGGTCAGCACAAACAGGCGCGGATGGCGCTGCACGAAGTCGAGAAGGTCTTCCACCGGCCGGGGGTTACGAGGTGGACGATGTAGAAGAGGCCTCGGCGCGCGCAGCCTGGCGCGCCTCCCACGCCCTCAGTTCCCGCCGGTAGCGGTCCATTTCGTCGTTGTAGTAGTCAAAGATGCACGGATCGCAGCCGCTCTGGCAGCACTCGTTGTCGCCAGGGCGCTCGGGCGGGAGCGGACGCGGATCATCGGAAACGGGGGAAGACACGGCTCAAGACCTGAAGGAAATGTTACGGCGCCAGTATATGCCGCCTGTCCGGTTCGGTCCGCGGACCGCCCCTCCGGCGCCGGCCTGATCTGCATCGTTCCAATCCGATGTTGAATTGTTTCGAAGGTGGCCCATCGCGCACACGATTGCGGCGGCAGGCTGCTAGCCTTGTGGCAAGGTTGCCGCCGGCCACCTCTGAGGCGTGGATGATCGGATACGCTGCCATGCGCGTTGCGACGCGACTCCCTTCCCTATGCAGCCTGCTTGCCGCAATGCTGGCCACGCTGGCGGTCGCGCCGGGCCCGGCCACGGCCGAGGAGCCGCCGCCGCAGGGCGGGACCCTCCGCCTGCCCGCCTACACCCCCAGCAACATCGTCCCCGCACCCAATCCGCCGTTCCCCGCGCCCGCCCTCCTCGCCCCGGCCACGCCCGGCGGCACGGTCGAAGGGGCTGCGGCCAAGACCCACCCGGTGGGCCGCCCCAAGATCTGCCTGGTGCTGTCCGGCGGTGGCGCGCGCGGTGCCGCCCATATCGGCGTGCTGAAGGTGCTCGAGGAACTGCGTGTGCCCGTGGACTGCATCGCCGGCACCAGCATGGGCTCGCTGGTCGGCGGCGCGTATGCCAGCGGCATGAGCATCAAGGAAATGGAGGAACTGGTCGGCGGCTTGTCCACCAGCGCGCTCTTCAAGGAACGGCCACCGCGTCAGGATCTGGCCGTCCGCCGCAAGCTGGACGACCACACCAACCTGTTCACGCCCGAGATTGGCGTGCGCGGGGACGGGCTGCTGCTGCCCAAGGGTGCGGTCTCCGGCGTGCAGCTGGAAACGGTGCTGCGCAAGCTCTCCAACACCCCCGGCTATCGGAATTTCGATACCTTGCCGATTCCTTACCGCGCCGTCGCCACCGACCTTGTCGCCGGCACCGCCGTGGTGTTCACCGAGGGCGAGCTGGCGAACGTGATGCGCGCCAGCATGTCCGTGCCCGGCGCCGTGGCGCCCACCGAGTACCAGGGCAAGCTGCTCGTCGATGGCGGCCTGACCGACAACCTGCCCGTGGACGTGGCGCGCGCCATGGGGGCCGACATCGTCATCGCGGTCAACCTCGGCACGCCGCTGATGAAGCGCGAGGACCTGACCTCGCTGATCGGCGTAACCAGCCAGATGCTGAACATCCTGACCGAGCAGAACGTGCGCAGCTCGCTGGCCTCGCTGCGGCCCATGGACATCCTGATCCTGCCCGAACTCGGCGAATTCTCCGCCGGCGACTTCGACCACCTGCCCAAGACCATTCCGATTGGCGAGGAAGCCGCCCGGCGCCAGCACACCCGGCTCGCCGCGCTGGCGATTCCGCCCGACGAATACGCCACCCTGCGCGCCGCGCAGCGCAACCTGGCGCCACCGGACCTGCGCCCCGTGGACGAAATCCGCTTCGCGCCGATGGAGCGCGTGAGCCCCGGGTTTGCCGCCGCGACGATGGAAACCCACCCCGGCGAGCCGATCTCGCAGGCCACGCTGGACCGCGACATGCGCCGGCTGTTCGGCACCGGCGACTTCGAGCACGTGAACTACCGCTTCCTCGAGGAACCGGGCAAGCGCGTGCTCGGCGTGGAAGCCATCGAGAAATCGTACGGGCCCAACTACCTGCGCTTCGGGCTCGGCCTCAGTTCCGACTTCCGCGGCGACGCCTACTTCAACCTGCTGGCGAGCTACCGCCGCACGTGGATCAACTCGCTCGGCGCCGAATGGCGCACGGACGCCCAGGTGGGCCAGACCTCCAGCCTGACCAGCGAGTTCTACCAGCCGCTCGACACCCGCCAGCTGTTCTTCATCGCCCCGCGCTTCGAACTGGAACGCCGCCCCATCAATGTCTTCAGCGGCAGCCAGCGGATCGCCCAGTACGACCTGCGCCGCACGGACCTGGCGCTGGATGTAGGCACGCAGATCACCAAATATGGCGAGGGACGCCTGGGCTTCGTGCTCGGCCACCAGAACGCGTCGCTCTCCACCGGGCCGGCGTTCCTAGACCCGGGCCATGAAAGCATCGAGCGCCGTGCCTTCACGGCCCGGATACTGGTGGATCAGGTCGACAGCATCAACTTCCCGCGCTTCGGCTACGGGGCGACGATGAACGTCTACTCGTCGCAAGGCGCAATGGGCGCCACCGACACCTATACCAAGGGCGACCTGACGGCCACCTATGCGCACTCCTTCGGCAACAACACCATCAACTTTGGCGTGCGGGCCGGCTCCAACCTGGGCGGGCCGGCGCTGCCGCCGTACGCGATGTTCCAGTGGGGCGGCTTCCTGCAGCAGTCCGGCTACTCCACCGGGCAGCTGATTGGCGGCAATATCCAGTTCGCGCGGATGGTCTACTACAACAAGCTCGTGCGGCAGACCTTCCTCGAAGGGGTCTACGCCGGGTTCTCGCTGGAGGTCGGCCGCGTAGGYGATCCGCTGGTACCGGGCAACCCCACCGGGGTGCTCAAGTCGGGGGCCGCCTTCCTCGGCCTGGACAGCCCGATCGGGCCGTTCTACCTCGCCTATGGCCGCGCGGCAGGCGGTCAGTACGCGTTCTACCTGTTCCTGGGCAAGCCTTAGGGACACTCAGGGGACAAATCCTGCGGAGATGTGACGGCCCTATCGCAAAGTGCGCTACGGCCAACCCCCACCGAGGTGGCATGTCGGCAGGAAGTGCCGCTGCCTATACTGGCCTCGTCGTTGGGACCCCCGTCCCGGACGACACCCCTTACCCAGTCGCCGCCCCAATCGGCGACATTTTTTTGGGCGAATCCCGGCAGGCCCCGCCGTGGGACGTTAAGATGCGCGATTATCGAACGCCCCCCGCATCGTATTTCCTGCCGAATTCCCATATGGACGCCCCCGCCCCCATCAGCCTCAAGCCTGCACAGGCCGACTCCGTCCGCGCCGCCCGGCCGCCGGCCGACATCCTGTCCAGCTTCGCCGGCGACCCGAATTTCATGCTGTCGCTGGCGCGCGGCCTGACGGTGCTGGAGGCTTTCTCCGAACGCAAGCGCCCACTCACTATCTCGCAGGTGGCGCAGCGCACGCAGTTGTCGCGCGCCTCGGTGCGGCGCTGTCTCTATACGCTGGAGCAGTTGGGCTACGTGAGCCAGCAGGATGGGCACTTCGCGCTGCGGCCGCGCGTGCTCCATCTGGGGCACGCGTATTTCTCCTCGACGTCGCTGGTCTCGGCGGCGCAGCCCATCCTCGACAACCTGAGCACGCGCATCCACGAGACCTCGGCCCTGGCCATTCTCGACGGCACGGACATCCTCTACCTGGTGCGCTCGGAAGTGCAACGTGTGCTGACTCACGCACTTGGAATGGGGAGCCGGCTGCCGGCCTATTGCACGTCCACGGGCCGGCTGCTGCTGGCCCACCAGCCCGAGGCAGTGCTCGAGGCGTTCTTCGAACATGCCGAACTGCGTCCGCGCACCTTGCAGACCAAGATCTCGCGCACGGAACTGGAAGCAGCCTTCCGGCGCGCACGGGAACTGGAATACGTGCTGATCGACGAGGAACTGGAACCGGGTTTGCGGGCGATTGCCGTACCGGTGCGGTCGCTCTCGGGCACCGTGGTGGCGGCCATCAGCGTCAGCGTGAAGGCCACCCGGGTGTCCGAGGCGGAGATGGTGGCGCGGCTGCTGACCCCCATGCGGGAGGCCGCCGTTGCCATCGGGAAGTTGATCGGGACTTAAGCGTCCCGATCAGGGGGGCGATGCCGAAAAATCAGCCCCGGTGCGCCAGTTCGAGCTGGAACACCAGCCGCTGGAGGAAGTTCTCCATGCGGCCATCCGGGTTCAGGAAGGCGCAGCCGTAGTGGTGCACGGTGTTGTCGTCGAAGCCGACCAGCCAGTGGCCCACCACCTGCATGTCCAGTTCCAGCCGGCCCAGTTCGGCAAAATCCAGCACACACTTCTTGACGACCGTGCCCACCGGCAATTGGTCAGCGCCCACCGAGCGCGAGCGCAGGCCCGCGCCGGACAGCGACAGATCGGCAATATCGAGGTGCAGCGTGCGCTTGTCGGCCGTCTCCGGCAGATGGATCTGGCAGCGGTAGCCCTTGGTCAGCAGCGTGCGCGCGCGGAAATGGCGGCGGCGCTGGAAGTGGTAGAGCTTGTCCGGGAAATCGGCGATGAAGGCCGGCCCGCCCTCGAAGCGCGTGGCGCCGGGCACGCCGACCACGAAGTTCACAGGCACGCCGCGCAGCAGTCCCGAGAACGCATTCTTGTCCGAGGCCATCAGCGCCTGGCGCTCCGCATCCGCGCGGCACCAGTCGAAGATAAAGGTGCGGTTGGCCGGATCCACGTGCAGGATCGACGTCACGATCTCAGAGCCGCGCGCCGAACGCACGTTCAGCAGGCACTTCTGCCAGGCCAGGTCGCGCAGGACCGTGCCGATCTGCGAGCTATGCGTGAGCCGGTAGCGTTCGTCCGAATGCGAGCCTTCCTGCTCGTCAGGTTCGCCCTCGATCTGGGACCGGTTTTGGGCCTGCTCGGGCCCTCGGGAATCTTGGACACTCATGGGGAATACGCTACGTCGAAAGTGGTTACTCGCCGTCTTGCCTGGGGCGGGCAACGCTTGTGGATCTGGCGGCGGCCAGCGCCGCATGGTAAGCGCCGCCCGGGGATGGCGCAAGTCATGCCTAGGCCTTCGGCAAAATACGACGTAACTTTAGCAACCGACTTCCGGGGGGTAGCGGTTGCAAGGCCTTTTCAGCCGGATTCCATCTCCGCGCGGAGCCAGCCGTGGAGCGCCTCCAGCCGGTCATCCTGGGCGAACGGCGCCGGCGAAATCAGGTGGTAGGACGACCCGTCCGCCACAAACCCCAGCGGCGCGGCCAGCCGGCCATCGGCGAGTTCGTCGACCGCCATCAACCGCGACGCCATGGCCCAGCCCAGGCCGGCCGCAGCCGCCTGCAGGCTCAGGTAGAAGTGTTCATACCACGGGTCTGACCGGCCGATCTGGACGGTGGGACCGGTTTTTTCATCCCCTTTGAGTTGCTGCCAGCGTTGCCAGGCATCGGGCCGGGTGCGGGTGTGGAGGCGCGTGACCGCCGCCGGGTCAGCCGTGGCCAGGTCCGGCCGGCAGACCGGCCCGACGCGCTCCAGCGCCAGTTCGCGCGTGTGCCAGCGCGCATCGAACGGGAAATCGTTGCGGCGCAGCGCTACATCCACCCCGCTTCTCCGGAAATCGATCGGCCCGCCCGCCGCCATCAGGTGCAACGCGATGTCCGGATGAGCGTCGGCAAAGCGCGACAGCCTTGGAATCAGCCAGCGCATGGCGATGGTCGGCTCGCACGACAGCACCAGCGCGGCCCGGGGCGCCGGCGCGCGGATCCGGGCGACCGCCTCCGCCAGCCCGGCCAGAGATTGCGTGGCGGCAACGTGGAGCGTGCGGCCGGCCTCGGTGAGGAAGACCGCGCGGTTCCGGCGCTCGAACAGCGGCACACCCAGCGCCTCTTCCAATTGGCGGATCTGGCGGCTGATGGCGCCGTGCGTCAGGTGGAGTTCGTCAGCGGCGCGCACAAAGCTGCCAAGCCGCGCGGCGGCCTCGAAGAACCGGATCGCGCCCAGCCAGTGCATCGGCGGCAAATCGCTCATCTGTCAGATTTCCTCACCATTTTCGGCGAGTATATATCGGTTGTCTGGCTTGTTCCCTCTGGCGAGAATGGCGGCGCGATCCCCCTCCCATCGAACCGGAAAACTGACCGATATGTCACCTCTTGCCGAAGCGCTGGCCGTCGCCAGCATCACCCTCCTCGCCGTGATCAGGCCCGGCCCCGACTTCGCCATGGTCACGCGCAACAGCTACCTGTTCGGCCGGCGCACCGGGCTGCTATGCGCGCTGGGCATCGCGCTCGGGGTGCAGGTGCACGTCTGCTACACCATGTTCGGCGTGGCGATGCTGATCGAGCACGCGCACGGCTGGCTGACGGCGGTGAAGCTGCTCGGCGCGGCCTATCTGATCTGGATCGGCATCAAGACCTTGCGCAACCGCACGCCGCTGACGGTGGATACCGGGGACAACGCGCGCGAGGCGCCCAGGCTCTCCGCCTGGGCTTCGCTGCGGATGGGATTCCTGACCAATGCGCTCAATCCCAAGACCACGCTGTTCGTGGTCAGCACCTACACACAGGTGGTGGATGCCCATACCCCGTGGGCGGTGCAGCTCGGCTACGGGCTGTTCATGTCCGTGGCGCACTGGGCGTGGTTCAGCCTCGTGGCGTGGGGCTTCGGCGCGGCGCCGCTGCGCGCCGCGATGCTGCGCCGGCAGGGTTTGATCGACAAGACGCTCGGCTCGGCGCTGTGCGGGCTGGGGGTGGCGCTGGGGCTCAGCAACCTGGGGCGATAGCGGCCAGCGGGTAGGCGGCGCGCGGCACATGGCGCGCGCCCTCCGGGCTCAGAAAACTCTCAAACAGGACGAAGCGGTCGGCGGTCCACGCTGGCAGGGTCAGGTCGTGCTGCGCGGCGAGCCAGTCGCGCAGCACCGCCTCCGGCAGGCCCGGACGGCAGCGCGCCACGGTCAGGTGCGGATGGAAGCGACGGCGCTCGCGCGCGATGCCGACGTCGGCCAGCGCGGCCTCAATGTCGTCGAATAGCGCGGTCAGGTGATCATCGTGCGCCAGTCCGGCCCACAGCACGGCACCCTGCCCGCCTCGGAAGCGCCCGACGCCCTGGACCTGCATCGTCAACGGCGGCGCCTGCATGGCCTCCAACGCCTTGCCGATGCGCGCGGCACAGTCTTCGTCCTGATCGCCAAGGAATCGCAGCGTCAGGTGCAACTGCCCGGGCGGCACGGGCCGCACGCCGCGATGCACGGGCAGCGTATGCAGCAGGCCCGCCGCCACAGCGGGCGGCGTGTCGATGGCGATGAACAGCCGGGCCAAAGCCAGAAATCAGCCGAACGCCAGCGCCGACTGCAAGCCCTGCGCGCGCGGCGCCACGACGTCGAGATCCACGCCCCGGACGCCCTCCAGCCGCAGCAGCGCCCGCTTGCGGTCCACGCCGCCGGCATAGCCGGTCAGCGCGCCCGACGCACCGAGCACCCGATGGCAAGGCACGATGACCGAGAGCGGATTGCGCCCGACGGCGCCCCCCACCGCGCGCGAGTGCGCCGGTGGCAGCCCGAGGCCGGCGCCAAGCTGCCCGTACGTCGATGTATCGCCAAATTCGATGTCGCACAGCGCCTGCCAGATGCGCTGCTGAAAGGCGCTGCCGATAAAGCGGATGGGCACCGCGAAGGTCTGTAGCGCACCGTCGAAATAGGCGGCCAGCTCTTGCGCCGCCTGGTCCAGCACGCGCTGGTCGGCCGCCGATGCGATATAGGTCGCGGGCGCGCCGGCGGGGTAATACTTCTGCCCGGAGAAGAACATGCCGGTCAGCGCGCCGTCGTCGGCCCGCAATAGTATTTCCCTGAGAGGACTGTCGATGATTTGATAGCTGGTCATGCTGCCTGCTCCTTGCTGTGATCTTCGGATACTTCTTCCATGGGCTCGCCGGACGCGGGCGGCGTGCCATAGCGATGCCAGAGATGAATCGCCGCGTAGGCGCGCCATGGCGCCCAATGCGCGGTTCGATCGTGCATCGCGCGCACCGTGCTCACGGCGAGCACCTTGCGCAGCGCGTAGTCGGTGGCCGGAAAGGCGTCCGGCCAGCCCAGCGCGCGCATGGCGATGTACTGCGCGGTCCAGTCGCCGATGCCGTCGATCTCGCGCAGCCGGGCCACGGTCTCCTCGGGCGGCGCAAGCGGATCGAGCGCGATGTCGCCTGAGACGATGCTGAGCGCCAGCGCGCGGATCGTGCGCAGCTTGCCCGGCGTCACGCCGGCCTCGCGGTAGATCTCGTCGGGCAGGTCGGCCAGCGCCTGCGCGGTCGGGAAGATGTGCGTCAGCGGCGGCTGGCCGGCCAAGGCGGGCAGCCCGGCCAGCGCCTCGGGCGGCAAGGGCTCGCCGGCCAGCGCCCCCAGCCGCGTGAGAATCCGCCGCGCCTGGATCACGGAAATCACCTGGCCGACGATCGCCCGCACGGCAATCTCGAAGCCATCGAACGTGCCCGGCAGGCGCATGCCCGGCACATCGGCGGCGAGGTCGCCCAGATGGCGATCCACCACGTCCGGCCGACAACCGAGGTCGCACAGCCGCCGCACCTTGCCGAGGGATTGCGGAATCGCGTGGGCCAGCGTGCCGGAGAGCGTCACGCGCAGCACCGTGCGCTTCGGCACATGCTCCAGCCGCACCCAGCCGAGGTGGCGCTGCGCGCCCACGTCAACGGCCAGCGTGCGGAGGTAGACATCGCCTCGTACTTGTTCGACACCGTCCACGACACGCACGCCGAGGAAGGCCAGCAGCGCGGACCACGCCAGCGGCGGCCGGTAGCCCAGCTCGAACACGAGCTGGTCGGCCATGCCCTCGGCGGCGCGGCGGCGCATGGTGAGCGGCGTCAGGCCGTAGCGCTGGCGCAGCACGTCGTTGAAGCGCCGCACGCTGCCAAAACCCGCCGCCAGCGCCACTTGCGTAACGGGCAGCGTGGTGTCGGTCAGCAGCCGCTTGGCCAGCAGCAGCTTCTGCGTCTGGGCGTATTCGAGTACCGAGACGCCGAACTGCGCATCGAACAGGCGCCGTAAGTGACGCTCCGTCACCCCGATGCGCTTGGCGAGTTGCGCCACGCCGGCCTCGGCCATGAAGCCTTCGTCGATCAGCGTGGCCGCGGCCTGCGCAAGCCGGCCGGAAATATCGGCCAGCCCGTGCCCGGGTGCCAGTTCCGGCCGGCAGCGCAGGCAGGGCCGGAAGCCGTGCTTCTCGGCCGAGGCGGCGGTGTCGTAGAACGTGCAGTTCTCGCGCCGGGGCGTGCGCACCGCGCAGATCGGCCGGCAATAGATGCCCGTGGACGACACGCCGACGAAAAACCGTCCGTCGAAGCGCCGGTCGTGCGAGGCGACTGCCTTGTAGCAGGTGTCGGGATCGAGGTTCATGGGAAGCATCCTACCGCTTCCGGCGCCGGGAAATACGCTGGAATCGGACATTCGCCTGAGACAACTGTCCCCGATTCTGAAAGTGCGGCCCCACGCGTTCCGGGATGGTGCCACGGGGCTAGAATCGCATCACTGTTCATCGTCCGAGGACGTCATGCTTCGCCGTCGTGCTGCCTTTGCCGCCTTTGTCGCGGTTGCTGTCTCGCTGGCCGCCGCCCTGCCGGCCCCGCCAGCCCTTGCCGCGCCTACGCGTAGCGCCGCCCGTGCGCAGTCGCCGGCCCCCGCCACCGCGCCGGGCGCTACCCCCGTGCTCCAGGCCACGCGCGTGGCCGCCGTGGAAGGCATCACCGAGTACCGGCTGCCGAACGGCCTGCGCATCCTGCTGGCGCCGGACGCCGCGCAGCCCACCACCACGGTCAACATGACCTATCTGGTGGGCAGCCGGCACGAGAACTACGGCGAAACCGGCATGGCGCACCTGCTGGAGCACCTGCTGTTCAAGGGCACGCCATCGCTGCCGGGCCGGACGATTCCCACGGAATTCGCGCGGCGCGGCATGCAATACAACGGCACCACCTCGCAGGACCGTACCAATTACTTCCAGACCTTTGCCGCCAGCGAGGACAACCTCGACTGGGCGCTGAAGATGGAGGCGGACCGCATGGTCAACAGCTTTGTCTCGCGCACGGATCTGGATAGCGAGATGTCCGTGGTGCGCAACGAGATGGAGATCGGCGAGAACAATCCGATGCGGATGCTGCTGCAGCAGATGAACGCGGCGTCCTATCGATGGCACAACTACGGCAAGGCGCCGATCGGCGCGCGCAGCGACGTGGAGCATGTGGGCATCGAGAACCTCCAGGCGTTCTACCGCCGCTACTACCAGCCGGATAACGCCGTGCTGGTGGTGACGGGGCAATTCGACCCCGCCACCACGCTGACGCGCATCGAGCAGGCCTTCGGGCCGATTCCGCGCCCCACACGCGTGCTGCCGACCGAGTACACCGTGGAGCCGCCGCAGGAAGGCGCGCGCGAACTGACGCTGACGCGCCCCGGGGACAGCAGCATCGTCGCCGTGCAATACCACGTGGCGCCCGGCGCCCATCCCGACACCGCCGCGCTGACCCTGCTGTCCCTGGTCCTCTCCGACACGCCGGGCGGGCGGCTGCACCACGCGCTGGTGGAGACCCACAAGGCCGCATGGCAAACCAGCCGGTTCGAAGGGATGAAGGACCCCGGGCTGATCGTGTTCGCGGCCGGCACGAGCAAGGATCGCCCGCTCGACGCCGTGCGGGCCGCCCTGCTGGCCGAGGTGGAGGGGCTGGCCACGCGGCCGGTCACCCAGGAGGAACTCGACCGGGCGCGCACGCGGGTGCGCAACGGCTACGAGCAGGTGCTGAACAATCCGGCGCAGTACGGCGTGCTGCTGTCCGAAGCCATCGCCAAGGGCGACTGGCGGCTGTTCCTGCTCGATCGCGACCGCGTGGAGGCCGCCACGCTGGCGGACGTGCAGCGCGTGGCCGATTTGTACCTGCGGCCGACCAATCGCACCGTCGGACAATTCCTGCCCGGCGACAAGCCGCAGCTTGCCAACGTGCCGAAGGCGCCCGACGTGGCCGCGCTGGTGCGCGACTACGCGGGCCGCCCGGCCGCCGCGCCGGTGCCGACGTTCGACCCAAGCCCGGCCAATATCGACGCCCACACGGTGCGCCAGACGCTGCCCAACGGCATGCAGCTGGCGCTGCTGTCCAAGCCCACGCGCGGGGAGGCCGTCAACGGCACGCTGGTCCTGCGCTTTGGCAACACGCAGGCGCTGCAGGGCCAGTCCTCGGTGGGGTCGCTCGCGGCGGGCATGCTCGACCGTGGCGCCGGCGCGTTCGACCGCCAGCGCATTGCCGACCGCTTGGAGGCGCTCAAGGCCAGTGTGTCGATCTCGGGCAACGCCGAGCGGCTGACGGTGCGTTTCGAGACGCGGCGCCAGTACCTGCCGGACCTGATGGCGCTGCTCCGCACGGTGCTGCGCATGCCGACGTTCCCGGCCAGCGAGTTCGAGACGCTGCGCGCGAGCAGTGTCGCCGGCATCGAGAGCCAGCAACGCCAGCCCAACGCGCTCGCGCCGAACGCACTAGGCCGCCATGGCAACCCGTACCCGCCCGAGGACCCGCGCTACACCCCCACCTTCGACGAAAGCATCGCCGCGCTGCGCGCCGTCACCCCGGCGCAGATCCGCACGTTCCATGCGCGCTTCTACGGCGCTGAGCACGCGCAACTGGCGCTGGTCGGCGATTTCGATGCCGATGAGGCCGTGCGGCAGGCCACCTACCTGTTCGGCGACTGGCGGGCCCAGGTGCCGTACGAACGCGTGGACCGCCCCTTCTACGCGATTCCGGCCGCCAGCTTCACGCTGGAGACGCCGGGGAAGGCCAACGCAGTCTATCTGGCGTCGCTGCCGATCGATCTCGTCGATGGCTCGCCCGACTACCCGCTGCTGCTGATCGCCAGCCGGGTGCTGGGCGGCACCGGCATGCGCAGCCGGCTGGCGGACCGGCTGCGCCAGCAGGACGGCATCAGCTACGGGGCGTCGAGTTCGATCTCGGTGGGCGCGCTGGATCGGGCCGGGCGCTTCGGCCTGTGGGCGGCCTACGCCCCCCAGAACCAGGGCCGGCTGCGCAAGGCCATCGACGAGGAAATGGCACGCTTTGCGCGTGACGGTATTTCCGACGCCGAGCTGGCGGAGGCCGTGAGCGGCCTGCTCCAGCAAGGCATGATGAGCCGCACACGCGACGGCGCGCTGGCCGGCGTGCTCGCCAATCAGTTGTTCCTGGACCGCACCATGGCCCATACGGCCGAAGTGGAGGCTCGCATTCGCGCTGCCACGCCTGCCGCCGTGAACGACGCCATCCGCCGCTACCTCACGCCGGCCGGGCTGACGCAGGCCTTCGCGGGAGACTTTGGCGCCACCACGGGGGCGGCGGCGCCGGTCGGCATGCCGGCTCCGGCGGCGGCAATCGAGCCGCCAGACGCATCAAAGCCCTAGGAAGCTGGTATAAGGAAGAACGCCAATTCTGGCGAGACCGGCCCGGGGCCGGGGTTGCGGGCCGAAACGCCCGTGACTACCCCTTCCGCGTCCTTGTGACGGCCGGTCAATCACTGTATATTCGTACA
Organism: Cupriavidus sp. 10L43_2; assembly: GCF_056395265.1. Taxonomy (NCBI): domain Bacteria; kingdom Pseudomonadati; phylum Pseudomonadota; class Betaproteobacteria; order Burkholderiales; family Burkholderiaceae; genus Cupriavidus; species Cupriavidus sp. 10L43_2. The sequence continues at coordinate 14,485 of NZ_JBFTJE010000027.1, read as the reverse complement.
GTATTCGTTGAGACAAGAGGTGTGGATGTCAATCGTGCGAGCTGGCAGCAAGTCGGAAGCGCTTCGGCTTCTGGCCTCCGAGCAGGTGCTGGCGCTTGAGCTGGATTACGAAACCGGATGGCAGGATGCCGTCGAGTTGGGCCGGCTCGGAGAAAAGCGCGGCATCAAAGTGCAATACCGCGGACAGGAAAGCATCGCTGTCCGCTCCCGCGAGGCCCTGGTCGAGGGGCTCGCCAAACCCAAAGGCACGTTCCGGCAACGGAATCTCTATTGCCAGTTCGACCTCGGCACGCTTGCCGACAATGAATTGCTGGATCTGGAAGCCAAGGCGACCCGCCTGGGCGACTACATTCTCGCCGGCCATCTGCTGCGCGACGTGGACGGCGTCTGGCCGTGACGGGCAACTGACGGCCGCACATGGCAAATGACGGCCTCGCGGGCCGTCATTGCTTTGAATCGACGTGGAAACCTGACGGGAAGCTACTGCCAGACGCGCGTCGCGCCAGCCCAACGGGCGGCTGCGGAGGCGTGCATCACAGCGTGATCGGCGTCGGCGCCTGGGGCCAGCCCCGGCTGCGCCGTGTCGATCGATGTCCGGCAAAGCACCGCCGTAACCAGCGTCTTGATATGACCACGCGCGCCACCCGCCAGGGCGGCGAGGTGTTCATGCCCGTCGAGCACGATCAGGCCGTCTCCGGCCTGTGGGCGCAGCTCCAGCGCGTAGAGATGATCACATTCGCATTGCATGCGGCCCCCCGATACCGCCACCACGATGGCATTCGGCAGCGCCAGCCCGCTCTCGCGCACGGTGTCGCGCAGCCGGTCCAGATGCGCCTGCGCGCGGTAATCACGCGCCGAGTGCGCCGGCGCGGGGCCGTTGCTCAAGGCCATGAGGTCGTCGGGCGACACCATCAGCGTGTACGCCTGCAACGCCGTGCGGTAGGTAGCCACCACCGCGCGCAGCCGATGCACATCGGCCGATTTGGTGGCCGCCACTGACGGCGCGGACGTTACGGACACGCTCGATGCCCTCGGCACCGTTGCCTGGAACTTGCTCATCCTGCCTCCCCCTGCTTATCGTCGCGGGTTTTCGTCGCGGGTTGCATGGCACCCGGCCCGGAGGCCGGGCGCTGGCCATCAGTCGCGCAGCAGTTGCTTGGCGATGATCAGTTGCTGGATCTGCGTGGTGCCTTCGTACAGGCGCAGCAGGCGCACGTCGCGGTAGAACCGTTCGGCCTTGTATTCGGCGATGTAGCCGGCGCCGCCGTGGATCTGCACGGCGCGGTCCGCCACGCGGCCCACCATTTCGGTACAGAACATCTTCGTGCACGAGGCCAGCATGCTGACTTCGGGGTCGCTCTTGCCGGCAGGCTTGGCGTCGTAGCGCTGCGCGCAGTCGCGCACCATCGACAGGCCCGCGTATAGCTCGGCCTGGCTGTCGGCCAGCATGCCCTGAATCAGCTGGAAGTCGCCGATGGGCTTGCCGAACTGCTTGCGCTCCTTCGCATAGGCCACGGCGTCGGTAATCAGCCGGTGCGCCATGCCGCAGGCCAGCGCCGAGATATGCAGGCGCCCACGGTCGAGGACCTTCATCGCGGTCTTGAAACCCACGCCCGGCACGCCGCCGATGATGTTGGCCGCCGGCACGCGCACGTTTTCCAGCACTACGTCGCAGGTCTTGGTGCCGCGCTGGCCCATCTTCTTGTCCGGCTTGCCGAGGGAGATCCCCGGCGTATCGGCGGGCACGATGAACGACGAGATGCCGGACGCGCCCGGACCGCCGGTGCGCGCCATCAGCGTGAAGGCGCCGGCGCGCGGCGCGTTGGTGATGAAGCGCTTGGTGCCGTTGATGACGTAGTGGTCGCCATCCAGCTCGGCGCGCGTTTGCAGCGAGGCGGCGTCGGAGCCGGCGTTCGGCTCGGTCAGCGCGAACGAGATGATCAGCTCGCCGCTGGCGATCTTCGGCAGGTATTCCTGCTTCTGCGCCTCGGTGCCGTCCATCAGGATGCCCTGCGAGCCGATGCCCACGTTGGTGCCGAACACCGAGCGGAACGCAAACGCCGTATGGCCGAGGTCATAGACCACATCGCATTCCTGCGACATGGCCAGGCCGATACCGCCGTAGTTCTCGGGAATGGAGATGCCGAACAGGCCCATCTCCTTCATGTCGGCGACGATCTCGGCTGGCACTTCGTCCAGTTCTTCCAGCGTGTCTTCCGCCGGCTTCAGCCGTTCGTCGATGAAACGCTGCACCGAGGCGCGCAGCAGGGAAAACGATTCGGCGTCGAGGGCCATGGCAAATCTCCGGGTCAATGCGGGTCAGACACAATGGGCGTCAATGGTACGCCGCCTGACCGATTTGACAATCCACGCAGGCTTGGACAGAAGGGATAAAACAATTTGACAATCACCGGCGTGCCTGCCGCTGGTTCGCTGTCACGCCTAGTGCGGCATGCAGAACAAACAATCCACCCTGCAGAACAATCGCCCGGAAACCCAATACCGGCAAGTGGTGATGCATTCGCCACGTGACTTATTCGCCGCTATCGGCTGGGCAACCTTGTTGCGTTCGGAGTACGCTACCCGGGCACAATCCACGGGTGTGTTCCGCGCGTCTGGCCCCCGCTTGCCAGCCTGCCGCGGCTCCGCCCGCGCCCCGATCCCAGCGGCGCCCCTCGCCGCCAAGAAAGAGAAGGTCCATGACTCAAATCGCCTCAACCGCCGATACCTCCACGGCACCCTCCCCAGAGGAAACCAGGAAACGCGTCTTCGCGATTGTTGCCGCTTCGTCCGGCAACCTCGTTGAATGGTTCGATTTCTACATCTACGCGTTCTGCGCCATCTATTTTGCGCCGTCGTTCTTCCCGAAAGCCGACCCGACTGCCCAGCTGCTGAACACGGCTGGCGTGTTTGCCGCCGGCTTCCTGATGCGACCGATCGGCGGCTGGCTGTTCGGCCGCATCGCGGACCGCAACGGGCGCAAGAACTCGATGCYGATCTCGGTGGTGATGATGTGCTTCGGCTCGCTGCTGATTGCCTGCCTGCCGACCTACGCCACCATCGGCACCCTCGCCCCGGCACTGCTGCTGCTGGCGCGACTGCTGCAAGGCCTGTCCGTGGGTGGCGAATACGGCACAACGGCAACCTATATGAGTGAAGTGGCGCTCAAGGGCCGGCGCGGGTTCTTCTCATCGTTCCAGTACGTGACGCTGATCGGCGGCCAGTTGCTGGCGGTGCTGGTGGTGGTGGTGCTCCAGCAATTGCTCGATGAAGCCGAACTCCGGGCCTGGGGCTGGCGCATTCCGTTCGTGATCGGCGCGATTACTGCCGTGGTAGCACTGCTGCTGCGCCGCACGCTGCACGAGACCTCGTCGGCACAGAGCCGCAACAGCAAGGAAGCCGGCAGCGTGGCGGAACTGTTCCGCCACCACAAGGCGGCGTTCTTCACCGTGCTGGGCTATACCGCCGGCGGTTCGCTGATTTTCTATACGTTCACCACGTACATGCAGAAGTACCTGGTCAACTCGGCCGGCATGTCGATCAAGACCGCCAGCTACGTCATGACGGGCTGCCTGTTCCTGTACATGTGCATGCAGCCGATCTTCGGCGCCTTGTCTGACCGCATCGGCCGCCGCAACAACATGCTGATGTTCGGCGCGCTGGGCGCACTGGTCACGGTGCCGGTCCTGACCGCGCTGCGCACCGTATCGAGCCCGGAACTCGCTTTTGTGCTGATCTCGGTGGCGCTGGCGATCGTGAGCTTCTACACCTCGATCAGCGGCATCGTGAAGGCCGAGATGTTCCCGCCCGAAGTGCGCGCGCTGGGGGTGGGCCTGGCCTACGCCGTGGCCAACGCCATCTTCGGCGGCTCGGCCGAGTACGTGGCGTTGGGCCTGAAGTCGATGGGCCATGAGACCACGTTCTACTGGTACGTCACGGGCATGATGGTGCTGGCGTTCTTCGTCAGCTTGCGGCTGCCGCGCCAGGCGAAGTACCTGCATCACGAGCACTGACCATCCGCCTCCGGGCGAGCATGGCAAACTAAGGGGCCTCCGGGCCCCTTTTTTCTTTGGTGGGCCTTCGGACCCTTTCTCATCTCCGCCACCCCGCCGCCATGGATCTCAACGCCTTGCGCCTGTTCGTCGACATCGTCGATGCCGGCAACCTCAGCGCCGCCGCCCGCAAGCTCAAGATGACGCGCGCCAACGTCAGCTACCACCTGAAGGCGCTCGAAGAGGAACTCGGCGTGCAACTGCTGCGGCGGACCACGCGACACGTGGAGCCGACGCCCGTGGGCGCCGGCCTGTACGAGCACGGACGCAACATCCTGGGCGAGGTGGCCGCCGCCAACGCGCTGATCAGCAGCATGGGCAAGAGCCTGCAGGGCCATGTGCGACTGTCGGTGCCCACCGGCCTCGGCCACAGCCTGCTGTCGCCGCTGCTGGTGCAGTTCAAGCAGCGTTACCCGGACATCACGCTCGACGTGGTGTTCGACAACCGCATCCACAACCTTGTGTCCGAGGACGTGGAAGTGGCGCTGCGGATCATTTCCACGCCGCCAGACTCCGTGGTGGCCACCGAGATCGGCGAGGTGGACTGGGTCGTATGCGCCGCGCCGTCCTACCTGGCGGGCCGCGCGGCGCCGGCGGCACTGGGCGACCTGACGGCCCACGCCATCGTCTGCGCCTCTCCGATAGGCCAGAAGCTCAAGGCCTCCGGCACGCGCGGCGAGGACAGCGCCCGGGAACAGGTGGTGCTCGCTCCGACGCTAAGTTCCGAGAACTTCGCCTTTCTCAAGGACGCCGTGGTCGGCGGGCTCGGCATTGGCATTTTTCCGATGTACGCAATCGGTGACGAACTGTCGCAGGGCACCCTCGTGCCCTTGCTGGATGGCTACCGCATCAGCGTCTTCGGCAGCAAGCTGTACCTCCTGACCATGCCGAACCGCTACCAGACCATGGCCACGCGCTACCTGCTGACCTTCCTGAAGACCGAACTCCAGGCGATCTGGCCCCGCATGCGCGACGCCAGAGCCTATATTGAAAAGACCTAGAACAACCGGCGCGTGCTGGCGCAGGAGGCAGGCAATCATGGCAATCGCAAACACCCTGGCTGGCCGGCTCAGCCGCATGAACAGCCAGTTCGACATCATCCGTCACCCCTACAGCCTGAGCAGCATGGCCACCGCCCAGGCCGCCCATGTACCCGGCAACCGGCTGGCCAAAACCGTCCTGCTCGAGGACCAGGCCGGCTACGTGGCCGCAGTGATTCCTTCGAGCCACCACCTCCGGCTTTCGGACATCTGCGAGCAAACCGGCCGTGACCTGGTGCTGGCCCACGAGGACGAGATCCGCGAGGTTTTCAAGGATTGCGACCTCGGCGCCATCCCGCCCGTGGCCATGTCCTACGGCATGCCGACCTATGTGGATGAATGCCTGATGGAAGAACCCGAAATCTGGTTCGAAGCCGGCGACCACGAGGAACTGGTGCACATGCAACGCGACCAGTTCATGGCGCTGATGTCGGACGCGGAACGGGGGAGGTTTTCGCATCGGATGATGTGAGGACACACTCGCATCACCTCACGTTCTCCTTGCCCACGTAATAAACCGCGAAGGCTGCGACCAGGGGTATCGCGACAAGCACGAGCACACCATCCGCCGCGACGGCAACCGGCGTCAGCAGAACCAGCGCGTTCCTGGCGCCGGCGCCGAGTTCTTCGCGGACTGGAATGGTGTAGGACTGGTTCAACGGCGTCGCCGGATCCGGGTATTTGGTATCACCGGCGGCGTACCGCTTGCCTTTGATCGTATATTGCGCGGCGCCACAGCGCTCCGTCCCGCAATTCTTCGGAAAACCAAGGGCGACGGCGAGCGCCACTTCCTCCGCCGTGAACGCGTCGGCGGCCTTCAGCGTCAAGCGTCCCATGACGTTGCCGTCAAGGTCCACGGTAAAGGTACTGAACACTGCGCGCACACGCGGATGGAGCGCGGACTGGATGACCTCGACCAGGCCCTTCGGCGCCGCCATGACATAGTGATAGCGCTTCCCGAGGACGACGAGGGACTTCTTGTCTTGTGAGATCAGGATCTGACTCGCCGTCTCCTGGTAGTCACGGAACCTCGGCTTGTCAATTTCCTTGAACAGCTTTCTCGTGGCGCAGCCGCTGGTGGCTACGGTCGATACCGCCAATGCGGCCAGAAAATGTCGTCTTTGCATGCGCGTCCGGTGAGGTTGGAAAGCAACGCCACGCATACTGCAGTGCCATGCCGGGCACTACCATCGCCATTCTCCGAAAATGTGTGCCAAATGTTCTCAGCGCCGCTGGCTTATGGCACGGGGCGCAGACCTGAAGTCTGGTTCGAAGCGGGCGACGCCGATGCGGTCGGCGCGCGATCGGCGAAGATGCGCGACGGCAACACGAATCCGCGCAATGCCAGCAGCTCCAACGGCCCTTGGCCGAGTTCGGTGCGCATCAGGTAGCGGATCGGATAGGCGATGTCCTTCGACACAGGCTGCATCGCTGCGCGGGGCATCAGGCTATCGGGTTCTGGCGGAAGATTCGAAACCAGGCTGTCCGGTGAGCCGTGCCAAGTGATCTGGAACGTCCCGCTGTCGATCGCCTCGACGCTGGCGCGCTCGAGCATCCGCACCAGCCCCCATCGCCCCGTGAACTCATAGTGCTTGTTGGTGCCGGCCGCTTCCGTACGCCATTGCAGCCGGGTGCCTGGGCTGTCCGGCGTGCTTGCGGGCCAGATCATGGCCTGCCATGTCTCGCGCTGGTTGTAGTAGTGAAGTTGCTGGCCATCGAGCGTCAGTAGCGTATCGGTCAGGCGAGGCGCGGGAATCGGCTTGAGTTCGAACTGGTAACGCGGCTCCCCCTGTGCGAGCAGGCGCACGCCTATCCGCTGCAGACGGTTGATCGCGTCCAGGAACGCCGGATCAAATGCCACCGCCTGTCCGCCCGTAGCAGCTGGCTTCCATTGATCGCCCTGCAGTTCCAGCACGCCGGCCAACTGCGCGGCGAGGAAACCCTGGATCAGGCCGCCGTCCGGCCTGAGGAAGCGCGCCAGTTCGGGCAGCGAGGCGTCGTTGGCAGTATCTGCAAACGGATAGCGACCGGTGAACGAGCGTCCCCATGCCATCGCGATGCTCTCGCGCCACGCTGCGTTGAGGCTCGTTTGGGCGGGCTGAAGCGCCGCGTGCGTCGCCTGGGCGATGGGGCGGACGAACAACGCCTCGCCCATGCCAGCCCACTCTGCGCCCAGACTGGCGGCGATCAGCCGCGCATACGCCTGGGTATCGGCCAACTCGGACGCCTTGCCCTGGAACAGCGCCTGCGCCATCTGACGAGCCTGGGCGTCGGCGTCCGGGCTGTTGCTCACTTGCTGCAGCCGCAGCCGCAATGCCGTGGCGCGCTCGAGAAAGCGTTGCAGACTCAGGTCGCCGGCGCTGGCCTGATCCTGCGCCACGAGCCGGGTGATCGGCCCGAATGATGGTCCCAAGGGACCGGCGGTGGCGGGCTTCACCCGCTTCGGCCCGGCCGGCTTCTTGCCAAGCATGTCCTGCGCCTTGGCTACAAGCGTGTCGGACAGCGAGTCAGCCCGGACTCCAGCCCGGCCCTGATATTCGAGCGAAGTCATCAGCGCAATGACCGGCGACTGGCGGGCGTCCGCCATCAGCTTCAACTGATCGATGGCGGCCGGCAGCGTAGGCGCCGGCTCCCATTGCAGGCTGTTCATGAAGCGCTGCCAGTGGTCGGCATAGTCGGCAAAGTACTGGGCTGTCAATGCGGCATGGAGGTCGGCGGGTGACGTAGGCTGCTGTGGCGCGCTAGCGCCCGAGAGCACCCAATCGCTTGTGACCTGCGTGCGCTTGGCGACGCTTTCGATTGCCTCGGCCACATGGTCTTCATAGGCTTGCCGGGTGTAGGCGCCCGGCACCAGCGCATTCGCGCGGATCAGCCCGCGCGCATCGGTGCCGAGTGTCAGCGACGCCAATGTCTGGTCGGGAAACCGGCCGCCAATCCCGTCGATCACCTGCCTGTAGAGCGTGTCCTGCGCGTTGCGCTGGTCGATCACCGCGAGCACTGTCCGGCGCGCGCCTGCCACCAACTCCGGGCGTGCGGTGATGCGCCAGTCAGGATGGGACTTGAAGTGGTCGGCGTGGAACTTGAGCAGGCGCTCGGCCAGATCGTCGCGCTCGCCCGGCGTGATGCGGGCATCGGTCTGCCAGTACTGGACGAGTTGGGTCTTGAGGAAGTCCGGCTCGACGCGTTCCGGGTTGGCGAGCATGAGATACGTCTTGAGGCTCTCTCGTCCACGGAGCGCCCAATCGCTGGCTTGCGTGTCAAGGCCAGCGGCCTGGACCTGCGCCAGCTCGGCGAGTTCATCTTCGAGATTCTGCTGGATCGGCGCGACAAGCAGTTCCCGGCTATGTTTGGCGTAGAGTTCCCACAGCGCGGAAGCGATGGCGGCGTCGCGATTGAGGCCGAGGCGGGTGGAGATCGATGCCAGGTGGCCGGCATCAGGCGCGTAGTGCGCGATTTCGTGTTGCAGGCCAAGCAGCGAACGAAGGCGCTCGGCGGTGTTGGGGGCGGCGGCGATGGCATCGACGGCTTCCTGCGCAGCATGGATGCTGCGGGCACTCTGGAAGCCGGAGAGCAACATCCCGGCGCTCCACAGACCAATGGCTACAAGCGCGATGGTCGAGAAGACGGTGACCGGATGGAAGCCGATGCGGCGACCGCCAAGACGGTTGGCACGCTCGCCGACATAGCGCCAAAGCGGCAGGACTGCAGCGGGATGGTAGCCCGATCCGCCCGACATCGCGCCTGGTCCCGGCGCAAAGACGACACCCCGGATCGGCATGAAAGTGCCGGGCCGGGCATTCATGCCGAAGATCCAGTCTGCCAGCGCCTTGCCACGGATGTCGAGGCGCTGGGATAGCTGTGCAAGGAAGCGGTCGCGGCCGTTCTCGATCAACGCTTCAATCCCGAGCGTCGCCAGGCGGCTCCGCAGTTCACCCAAGGCAACGGAAATGGCCGCCGCATTGGCTCGCGGCGGCAGTTCGCACCCGATCACAGACGTGGGCCCGTCGCCGGCCACGTCATGGATACGGGCGACGTCGAGCACGTAGACCGGCGCCGCCCAGCGTAGCGACTTCGCAATGTGGTCCAGCCGCATGCCCAGCGTGACGATTCCCCGGCGCTGGGGTCGTAAATCGGCCTCCCCATGTGTCACCAACACAATGGCGCTCACCGGCGCGGCCCGCAGCTTGCGGAGTCGATCCAGCCAGGCGCGGTCTGGTTGGCCATCCGGCCCGGTCTGATTCCACAGCAGAAGCGCTTCTTCGGTAATCTGCCAGCGGTCGTTGACGATGCCCGGCAGCAACTCGGCAATGACGGCGTCGTCGCCCGTCAGCAGCAGGCGAGGCAGATGACGGGCGCCCGGGTCCTGCAACGCTTGCTTGAGCCTGTCATATTCCGTCGATTTCAGTGCCACATCGCCGGGCTCCCGCCTGCCCCGGCGCGCTGCCGGATCGCGCTGGTGCGGCGTGTCTCGGGCCGATCGGGCGGCCAGCACCTTCCACGCCGCGGCGACCGGACCACGCATCAGGAGCACTGCGGCGCCCACGATCATCGCAATGACCGCTTGCCGCCGGGCGGCCTCGCTGCCATCGCCCATCAGGTATGCCGTGGCTGCGACCGCCGCCGTCATGGCGGAGACCACGATGGTGTACCCCCGGCTCTTTGGATGTGTCATCACGTTGTTTCCTGTTCCTTGGGGCCAGCCGGGGGGCGTACGACTGCCAGGCAAAGCGTGCTTTCCCTGCACGCAATCAATTGCGGCTCGCCACGCTGCCGGGCATTCTCTACAGCCAGTGCAGCGGCAAGCCATGGGGTGACCACGCCAGGGTTGCCCAGCGCCGCATCAATGTCATGCACGCCGGCGAATGCATCGGTCTGCACCGCGCCCAAGGCGATATCCGAGCCCTCGGTCAGCATGGCCGCCTTCTCGGCCTTCTGCAGGCCGGATTGCCACAGGTGTGTCAAGGCATCCGGCGTTATCTGGCCGAACAGCGCGGCTGTCCGGATGGTGTCGGCGAGGCCATGGGCGGCGGCCACAGGCCGATGTAGCGTGGCAATGGCGGGCAGCTCAAGCCGCTCCGCCAATGGCGCCCAGCCCAATAGCAGCGCGACGGCCGCCTCGGCGCTGTTCTGTGGCGGCGTCTCGTGCAATTGGACGGCAACGAAGAGGCGGAATCGTTCCAGCGCCGGGCCACCCGTCTCGTCTAGCCAGGCATCGAGCGCCATCAGCCCATCATTGGCTGGGAGGACCGAGGCCTCAACGTGATGGAGGCCCGTGGCTGTCCAGCATGTCTGCCAGGCGTGGCGAAGCGGCGCCGGATCGACGCCATCGGACACCTGCAACGTGACATCCAGCGGCACGCTCGGGGGCAACGCGCGTAGCGGCATTTCCAGTTGTCCGAGAATGGCTTCGAACACTTCCGCATAGCGGCCACCCGGCTCCACTTCCTCGGCCAGCGGCAGCCTGGAATGGCGAACCGGCGGCAGATGCGGGCGCGGCGAGTGGGCAACGAGAACCGAATCCCGCTCCAGGATCAGACCGGATGCGCAACCGGTCCGCATCGCGCAAAGATACGCGGCGTGGAGCACCGCTAGCGGCTCGGCGCCGAATGCCACGGCAGCTTCGAATTCGCGCTGCCGGGCGTCCGCCGTGGCGGTCAGACGGTTCATCTCATCTTCGTAGAAGTGGAGCCGGAAGCCGAATAGCACGCACCACCCGAGCAACGGAAAACCGACCAGGCACATCCAGAACCACGGTGTTCCTGTCGGTGCGGCCTTGGGCCACGCCAGCAAGGTCAAGAGGGCGCCAGCCGCCAGAAACGCGGCCAGCAAGCACAGCCACACGGCTGTTGCTGGCCGCACCGGTGGCTCGGCGTCGAGCGTTGAACGCGGCAATTCCACTGTCATCGACTGGGCCTCACAGAAGACTTGAAATCAGCTTGCACCCGCACGTGGCGCGATGGCCGTGCCGCGCGATGGGCACGCCATGGTCCAGCATGGAAGCATCGCCCTCGATGATCAGGTTGGGACGCACTTCCGGATGCCGGGGGCACGACACGCTGTCGCCCATGCGTGCCACCGCGCGGCCGTCGTAGCGCATGGTGGCGGAGGCGCTGACCACCTTGCCGCCGTGATCGTTGGCGTCGCCCAATCGGATGAGATCACTCATGTCCGTCCTCCCGATTCAGAAAACACGGCGATAGCGGAAGTAGCCGTCGGTCAGCTCCCTCGGCTCCATCATTCCGCCAATCCGGAAGCCGGCCCGCGAGTCGTGGATGTAGTCATCCATCAGGTGCTGCACGGCGGGGGGCAATGTGGCGCCAAGGCTGACCGCTTCGAGCATGCGGAGCGTCTCGGCATCCACAGGCCCGGCGCGCCGGCCTCGCGTAGTGCGAAGCACGGCGCCGGCAATGGGATTCAATCTCGCCACTCCATCGAGCGCCACTGCTGCAACCCCGGTGTCCTGGGCCCAGACGCGGAGGTCGACAAGCTGCGCGGTGAAATCCTTGAGGGCTTCCCGTAGTTGCGCCCGGTCTGTCCTCAGGTGTGCCTCTCTGAAGAAACGTCGGTTCTCCATTAGACGACCCGGCCGGAGAAGGCCGTCTCGCCATTGCAGGTATTGCAGCGTGTGGGATCGAAGGACGGCCATCACGCCATCCTTGCCCTTCGCCGACGTCTTGATCCCGCAATGGTCGAAGAAGTTGTTCACCGCGGCCGCCAGTGCCGGCGGGCAATCGAAGTCTGGGGCAATGAGGGGAGCGGCTTTGATTTCCTCCATGCTCCTGAGCGGTACACCGCCGACGAGCGCGGCATGATGCATGTCGATAAGCGGAACCTGGGACAAATGTGGCGACGACAGAGCGCCGCCGGGCATCGCCTTGCCCTGTTCCCCGGGACGATAGCCGCCACCCACGTCGGAATGCATGCCTGGATACGCTACCTGCGTGGCCCGTGCGGCAAGCTCGAGCGGAAAGCTCGCGCGCTGCTCATGCAGCGCTACGAAGTGGACGCACTGCTCCACGGCGGGATGGATATCCAGATTCGCGGGCGTCGCCCAGTCCATACGGCCATCGAAACCGGGCAGCATGTCGGCCACGCCGACCGACGCCACGGTATCGAACAAGCCCATGAAATAGATGCGCAACGGGATGCCGGCGAGGCGGTAGCCGCCATCCTCCTGCTCCAGCCACTGGAGAAGCCAGTTGGCGAACACGCGCGCTGTGGCCGCGCCACGAGAGAAGCCAAACACGGCGATGTTGATGTGCGTGACCTTGCGCTCGCGGTCCTTTACGACCGCTTCCAGTCGCTTCTCCCAGGTGTCCAGGACTCGACGGCGATACCATGCTTCTAAACCACTTTTGCTCGCAGCATTGACTGTGTGCCCGGCGTGCTCGCCCTCGAGCATGGGACTTCTGGCCAAATAAGCGTGTACAGAATTTATGACGCTCAGTATCGCCCAGTTGATCCTGTCCGCTCCCATGTGGGCTGCCGCAAGACCAAGAGTCCCGCCGGTGTCTCGGATCTCAGGGAAAGGGGTCCCAACGCCCGGTATGTAATGGGAGAAGAATCCGCTCTCCGGGTCATCGATCCCGGCCTTATACAAGCGAGCGATGTTGCTATGTTTTCCGGCGGCCATCTGAGTGGTGCCGAGGCCTGGCTCTTCCCAGTCCATATTGTTGCCCGTGCCGTCGAAGAAGAGGCTCACATATATCTGGCCACCGCACTGGGCAGGATCTTTTTTTCGGATGCAGGCCATTGCCCTGGCTCGCTGTATAGTCTCCCGTGGTGTAAGGTCGCGCACGCCACTTGCGGGCATGTTCGGCGGCGGCGTGATGCTGTAAGGCATGTCGTTCTCTCCAATAGGTTTGGCTACAATCGAGCTTCATCGCCCTTCAAGGGATAGTCGGGGTGGTGGAGACTCATCATCGTCACGAACACCTTGACATTGCCGTCGCGCAGAAAATGCACGGCAAACCGTCCCAGTTCGTCTGGCCGATAGGGAGGCACGGAGACGAATCGCACCTGTGGAACATCGTCGATGCGATTGACCCATCTGACCTTTACCGTCATACCGGGCTCGTGGACCAAGGGCACCATGACACAACACGTGCGATTGCCACCGCCCTCGTGCGGCCAGATATTCGGTCCGCCATGACCGTTGACCTCAAACGCGTAGATCCCCACGTCCGTGTGGTTGTAGCCAACCATTGACACCGCGATGGGCTTGTCGCCGCAACCGGACATGGCCAGTGACAATGCTGCTAGCAGGCCGGCTATCCACGCCCGTGGGCGCGCTACTGTGTAAGGCATGACTCTCCTCGTGGAACTGTGGTTACTTGCGCGCCTCGTCGCCCTTCAAGGGATAGTCGGGATGTCCAAGACCCATCATGGTCACGAACACCTTGACATTGCCGTCGCGCAGGAAGTGGACGGCGAACATTCCGCCATCCCTTGGTCCATAAGGAGGTACCGGGACGATCCGCTCCTGCGGCACATCGTCGATGCGATGGACCCATCTGACCTTCGCCGTCATGCCAGGCTTGTGGATCCGTGGCACCGTGACGCAGCATGTAAAACTGCCACCGCCCTTATGCGCGCCAATATTCGGGCCGCCATGACCGTTGACCTCGAACGCGTAGATGCCTACATCGGTGTGGTTGTAGCCAACCATCGACACTGAGATTGGCTCGTCGCCGCAACCGGACACTGCCAGTGACAATGCTGCTAGCAGGCCGACTGCCCACGCCCGTGGGCGCGCTAGATTGAAAGGCATAGCTTTCCTCTTTGAACAATTTTTACTTGCGCGCCTCGTCGCCCTTCAAGGGATAGTCGGAATGTCCAAGACCCATCATGGTCACGAACACCTTGACATTGCCGTCGCGCAGGAAGTGGACGGCGAACATTCCTCCGTCCCTCGGGCCATAAGGAGGTACCGGCACGATCCGCTCCTGCGGCACATCGTCGATGCGATTGACCCATCGAACCTTCACCGTCGTGCCAGGCTTGTAGATCCGTGGCACCGTGACGCAACAAGTGAACTTTCCGCCGCCCTCGTGCGGCCAGATATTCGGTCCGCCATGACCGTTGACCTCAAACGCGTAGATCCCCACGTCCGTGTGGTTGTAGCCAACCATTGACACCGCGATGGGCTTGTCGCCGCAACCGGACATGGCCAGTGGCAATGCTGCTAGCAGGCCGGCTATCCACGCCCGTGGGCGCGCTACTGTGTAAGGCATGACTCTCCTCGTGGAACTGTGGTTACTTGCGCGCCTCGTCGCCCTTCAAGGGATAGTCAGGATGACGGAGCGCCATCATGGTCACGAAGACCTTGACGTTGCCGTCTCGCAGAAAATGCACCGCGACCCTTCCAATTTCCTCCGGCCCATAGGGCGGCAC